>JBIKUM010000051.1:0-11913 GCA_044347585.1 Terrimicrobiaceae bacterium | reverse complement strand
AGTGTTCATGTTCTCGAGGGCGCGGCGGCAGGATGGCGGTAACTCCAGAAGCGAGGCTCGTTCTTCGATCATGATGTGGCGCGGGCAGAGGTGATTCCGCTCTGCGTGCCGTTGCAGAATGGCCCGTGCGCTTGGTTCGTAAATCGCGCAGAGGGGTTCGGGCAATCCATCCGTTGCGCTGGCGTAGGCGATGAATGAGGTTCCATCCGTCCGCGCATCGACGAGTTTGTTGAGAACCTCCGGGGTTACGAAAGGCAGGTCGCAAGCCATGACCAGCCAGGCGGCATTTGGTTCCTGCTCAAAGGCGGCAAGGATTCCAGCCAGCGGACCGGACAACTCCGGATTGTCGCGCACGACTTGGAGATGCTCGCAACCGTCGGGAGCCGTCTGCCCGTCACGCAGCGAGAGGAAGACTTTTTGACAAAACGGCGAAAGCTCCTGAACCGCCCGCTGGCATTGATTCAAGCCATCCGAGCCAATGACCATCGAGGCCTTGTCGCGACCCATGCGGGTGCTGCGCCCTCCAGCCAGCAACAAGCCAAAAAGCGGAGGCTTCATGCTTGAGCCTGGTAGTCGCTCTTCCCGCCGTGTTTTTCGACGAGACGGACATTGCGAATTTCCATCGCATGCGAAAACACCTTGCACATGTCGTAAACGGTGAGCGCCGCCACAGTAGCGGCGGTGAGGGCCTCCATTTCGACGCCGGTTTTATAGGTCACCTTCGCCTCGGCCGTGATTTCAAGAAGCCCGCCGCTTCGCGCTTGAATGGAAATCTTGATGCCCTCGAGCGGGAGGGGATGGCAGAACGGAATCAGGCTCGAAGTTTGTTTGGCCGCCATGGTGCCGGCGATGATTGCCGTGTGGAAAACCGGGCCTTTCGGAGCCTGGATCTCGCCCTCGATCAAGCGCGAGGCGACCTCGGGAGGGAGCCGCATTTCAGCCATGGCTGTCGCAGTCCGGCGGCTGAATGCCTTGGTGGACACATCAACCATCGCGGGATTATTTGCCGCGTCGAGGTGGCTCCAATTGGCTTGTGGTTTGGTTTCCAACGAATTCATGCAATCCACGGAAAATAGCGGGCGCTTGAGTGGGCCGCAAATCTTTCATCCACTTCGACAAAACCGGTCGAGCCGAGCAATCCCGCAAAGTCGCCTGAATTCGCTGTTGGCAGCGCTTTGGCGGTTCCATCGCCACAGTCGGCCACAGGAAGAAAAAGCGTCAATCCCTCCGGCCTGGCGAAGTCGCCCAGCACCTTTCGCACCTGCGGTGGGGCGGGCGTTTCGCCGCTCCATTGCCGCAGGGCTGGAATGACATAACGATGCAGGCAGACCAACGCGGAGACGGGATTTCCAGGCAATCCAAAAACAACCGGCCCGCCAGGAATTTTCGAGACGGCCATCGGCTTTCCAGGTCGCTGGGCCACGCCATGTAAAATCAGTTCGCCACCCAATTCGCCGATGATGTCTGGAACAAGGTCGCGTCGGCCCTTGGAAACGCCACCAGTAATGACCGCGATATCGCTCGTTGAAAAAACCTTTTGGAGCAAGGTGCGCAGCGCCTCCGCTTCGTCGGGCGCGTGCGTCAATTCCATTGCGGGATGCCCGGCCAATTGAAGCGACGCGGCGAGAGTCGGCGCGTTGGTTTGACGAATCTTCCCCAGCATGGGTTTTTCACTGATGCCTACCAACTCGTCCCCCGTGCCAATCAAGGTGATGCGCGCACGACTTGTCACACGCAGCGAACCGTATCCACAAGCCGCTGCCACACTCGTTTCCACAGCGCCAATTCTCACGCCCTCCCTCATCAGAACCTCTCCGGCGCGGTGGTCCGAGCCTTGGCGGTGAATGAAGACGCCCTCTCGGGCTGCGGCGTCATGCCGCAAGACCGCCCGGCCATTTTCAATGTCATACCACTCGACCGGCATAATACAGTCGCTTCCGACTGGGAGCACCGCGCCGGTCATAACTTCGATGGCCGATGAAGGAGCCGATGGAAGCTGCTTCGAAGGCTGCCCAGCCGGGGCCGTTCCTGTGATCTCAAAGCAGCGGTGTCTCGCTTGAAAATCCGAAAACCTCACGGCGATACCATCCATCATGACCCGGTCAAATGGCGGGAAGTCCTGATCCGCCCGAACTTCCTCGCGCAAAATCCGGCCCGCCGCGTCAAGCAGTGGCAATTCCTCGCAGGGAAATCCCTCGCGAAGTCGCAGAACTCTGTCTTCCGCCTCGGCGGGGGTGATTAGTGTTTTCATGCGTTTCTGCCACATTTAGCGTTTGGCACACTTGGTTTGAACAACAATTCCACAACATTCGCGGACGAGCAGGAGCACGTTCTCAAGGACCTTCTGGCCCGCCCGCTGAGAGACCTCCGCGTCTCGCTTACCGATCAATGCAACCTCCGTTGCACCTATTGCATGCCCGCCGAGATTTTTGATCAGGAGCATGCGTTTCTTCAAAAAGACCAGCTCATCCGGCTCGAAGAACTGGAGCGTCTCATCGGGGCATTCGTTCGCTGCGGAGTTAGGAAAATCCGCCTCACAGGCGGAGAACCGCTTGTTCGTCGCGGCGTGGTGGAATTTCTCGGTTGTTTGAAAAAGTTTCCGGAAATCGAGGACCTAGCCTTGACCACAAACGGCCTGCTCTTGCCGACCTTTGCCTCTGGCCTCGCGGAGGCCGGCCTCCATCGCGTCACGGTCAGTCTTGATGCGTTGAATCCCGATATTTTTTCTCGCATGAACGGACGCGGAAAGCATCCAGATCAAGTTCTCAAAGGCATCGAGGCGGCAAAAAGCGCAGGGCTCGCGGTCAAGGTCAACATGGTCGTGCAGCGGGGAGTGAACGATTCGCAAGTCCTGCCCATGGCACTTCATTTTAAGGCCGCTGGAATTCCGCTGCGGTTCATCGAATTCATGGATGTGGGAAACCACAACCACTGGGATCCTGCAATGGTCGTCAGCGGAGAGGAAATCATCGCTCAGCTTGCTGCGGAGACCACCTTTGAAGCCGTGCCACCCGCGCATTTCGGCGAAGTCGCCAACCGCTTCCGCTACACCGACGACGGCGTGGAATTTGGAATCATCACTTCCATCTCGGCCCCTTTCTGCAGGAGTTGCACGCGGGCCCGGTTGTCGGCTGACGGAAGATTGTTCACCTGCCTTTTTGCCAGCAAGGGCCATGATCTGCTCGGGGCGATGCGGGCGGGCAATCCCGATGACGAGGCGCTCTATCAAATGGTCGCCGCCCTCTGGCGAACGAGGGATGACAGGTATTCCGAGTTGCGCTCCGCTGTCGGTGGCAACACACCAGCCAAGGTTGAGATGTCCTTCATCGGCGGATGAGACCGCCCTGCCCATGATTCTCGCACTTTTGTTTTTTTGTGTGGCGCTGATCTATTCCAGCGTCGGCTTTGGTGGCGGGTCCTCCTACATCGCCCTTCTGCAGTGGCACGGAATGTCGGCCTCAGCCCTTCCCCTCCTGTCGCTCACCTGCAATCTGATCGTCTCCACGCAAAGTTTTATCCAATTCTCGCGGGCAGGTTATTTTTCAACGCGCCGGAGCCTTCCATTTGTCGTGCTTTCAGTTCCCGCCGCCTATCTCGGCGGGTTGTATGCGATCAAGGAAACAACATTTCTCGTCATCTTGGCCGCATCCCTCACAGCCGCCGGAGTCCTCCTACTTTTCCCCGTGTCCGAGAGCGGGGACCAGCCCGACAATCCAATTCGGCAATGGATTCGGCGCTTCGGGTTCTTGCTCGGCCTTCCGCTTGGCTTCCTTTCGGGCATCGTCGGAATTGGAGGCGGGATTTTTTTGGCTCCCATCCTCCATCTGGGAAAGTGGGCAAAAGCCAAAGAAATCGCCGCGCTGGCAGCCTGCTTCATCTGCACGAACAGCGTCGCAGGACTCCTCGGCCAAATGCAAAAAACCGGATGGAAAAACGAGGTGTTCGCGTCCTATTGGATGCTCCCCGTAGCCGTGCTCTTGGGCGGATTGGCAGGCTCAAGGTGCGGCATTGCGATTCTGCCGCCGGTGCGGATTCGCCAAATCACAGGAGCCATCGTGCTTTTCGTCGCATGCAATCTGTGGGTGAAACAACTCGCCGCGTTGAAGGTTTTTTTCCACGAATAAACTCATTTAGGCTTTTCCTCTGATCACGCAGCAGTTGACCCATTTGCGCGGCGTGAGCCGCCTTTCTATCCAGAAGAAACGCCGCTTCGCGGCTGAAGAATGGGTCAAGCCGGAGGTCGAGCCTCCAAGGGGTTCGCGCTGCCGCGCGGGTTTGTAGCGGCTGTCTATGACTGCCGAATCGAAGGCCCCCCGGCGCTCATAGAGACGCCGCCACAGCAATCGCGTCGAAAAGATCATCCGCCTTGCCTGCGATGTAGGCGCGGTTGGGCAAAGGTCAGAATGCTAAAAAATCAGGCGGCTTGGAGTTTCTCGACGCGCACATGGGCGTTGTAGTCGGGCACTCCGCCGTGTGCGTCCACCACGCCTTTGCGAATGATGTTGTTTCCCTCGGGCCAATGGACTTGCAAATTCCCCGGAGCTATCGGCGCGCAGTGCACGCGGCCTTCATAGCGTCCCAGCGTATTCACAAGGGCGATCCGGTCGCCGGTCACCACATGCAAACGCGCCGCATCCTCGGAGCTCATTAGGATGGCGTCACGCGGAGCGTTGTTGAGGGGATCGATCTCGGCGTAAATGAGCGTGTTGAATTGCTTGCCCCTGCGGGTGCTGACATGAAATTCGCCGGGTTTGCGGTGGAGCGTGGGAATCGCGACATTGCGGAAGTGCCCCCGGCCGTCTGTCGTTGGAAAGTGCCCCTCGGCGCAAAGGTGTGGGCCGCCGTATTGAAAGGCATCGCCGGTCTTCCTGAGGTGTTGGACTCCATCGTAGAAGGGAACGACCCGCGCAATTTCCTCGCGCATTTTCCAACCTGTCTCGCAGCCGAAGACTGATGCTTTTTCGGGATAGGCTGCCAGCGCGAGGTCGCGCAGGATTTTCCATTCCGCCTTGGCCTCGCCGACCTGACGAGGAATTTCAGGGGTGAACATGACGCGTCGCTCGGTGCTCGTCTCCATGCCGCCGTCGTCCTGTTCGTATCGGGTCTTGGCTGGCAACAAAAAGACCGCTTCTTGCGCTGGAATGAACATCTGATCGGTGAGGATGATGTCCTGATGCACACGCACCGGCACTCGACTCATTGCCTCCCGCACATAGTCCGGCTCTGGCAGGGTGCGGAGGAAATTTCCGCCCAGGCAGTAAAAGACATCAAGGTCCCCGCGTTCGCAGGCCTCGACCATTTCGGTCGCCGGCATCCCCTGCCAATCGGGAACGGGGAAGCCGTATTCCTTCGAGAGTTTTTTGGCGTTTTCAGGAGTGATCGGTTTGTTGCTGGGGAAGGCCGTGGCATAGGCTCCCATCTCGGCGCCGCCTTGCACCGAGGAGTGACCGCGGATCGGCATGACGCCGTTTTTGTCGCGCCCGATGTAGCCTCGCGCCAGAGCGAGGTTGAGAATCGTCTGAACCCCGTCGCCGCCGAAGGGATGCTGGGTGATGCCCATGCTCCAGACGAGAACGGCGTTTTTTGCATCGCGGATGAGTTCGGCAAATTCACGCATCGCCGTGCGGCCGAGTCCGGCGTCTTTTTCCAGCGCTTCCCAGTCCATCGCGGCCACATGGGCCTTCAGTTCCTCGAATCCCGTTGTGTGCTGGTCGATGAAGTTTTGATTAACCCATCCCTCGGCGAAGAGAATTTTCATCACGCCCGAGAGGAACGCAATGTCACCGCCCTGGCTCACCGGGAACCAGTAGTCGGCGATGTTGGTGCCGAAGAGTGCGGAGTCGGCATTTGAGGGGACCCAATACTTTTTCATGCCGGGCTCGAAGTAGGGATTCACCAGAACGATTTTCGTCCCGAGCTTTTTGGATTCGTGCAGATATTTTGTGGAAACTGGTTGGTCGTTGGCGGGGTTTGAGCCGAAAAAAATCACGAGGTCGGTTCCATACCAATCCTTGTAGCTGCAGGTCGTGGCGGCCACGCCGAGCGCCTCTTTCATGGCCGCGCCCGAGGGCGAGTGGCAGATGCGGGCCGCGTTGTCCACATGGTTGGTGCCGAGGAATCGGGCCGCCTTCTGTGCCATGTAGTAGATTTCATTCGTCACGCCGCGCGCCGTCACAAAAAACGCCATGCGGTGCGGATCGGTGGCTCGTAGCTTCGCCCCGAGGCGTTGATCGACCTCATTCCACGAAATGCGGCGAAATCCCGGCGCGCCCTTTTCGCGGACCATGGGATAGGGCAGGCGTCCCAGTTCCCGCAGTTGCGCGTTGTCCATTTTTTCCAATTTCGAGACATCAGCCAGAAGCCGCTCGTCGAGGGCGGAAACCGTGTTTAGACGCAGAAGATTCAGACGCGTCATGCACAGATGCGGCCCCTTCACCGTCCAATCGTGCAGACCCGCCACGCCGAGCGCGCAGCCATCGCAGACGCCGCGAGTGATGACTTTCCAAGCATAAGGAAGGTTGTCCTTGTTCTTCCAAACGACATGGAGCATGTCGCGAAAGTGCTTCGGCTTGGTGCGGCCAATGCCGAATGGCGCGCAACCCTTGAGTTTCTGAAGGAACGAACGGCGGACGGCGTGGGATGAACTCATAAAAAGAATAATCCACAAACATTGACAGTCCGGTCAAAACATCTTTCACATGGAAAGCAGGTTATGCCAAGGCCTGATTGCTTTGGGGCTTCTGGATTATAGAAATGCGGAATTCGGAAGAGCTACTCGGCGAGGATTTCGTTCCAGATTTTTTTGATGTCGTTGCCGAGAACGACTGTGTCCTGCCAGATGTTCGGGAAGCAGCTCAGGTTGTAGCCGATGGTGGTGCCTTGTTCGGGCATGACCCATAGTTCGTTGTTCGGGCGTGGGCCTGCGAGCCAGTGCTTGAGGGCTTGACGGATGAACGGGCGGCAATCTTCGTATTCGGGCGAGAAGTTGCCTTTGCCGTCGGTGATCGGAATCATGCAGTGGTGGCCGTTGAATGGGCGCATGTGCCAGAGGTTCGCCTGCTGGAAGACCGGGATGTTGGATTCGTCAAAGAGGCGGGTGATGTAGTCCTTCGGGACGAGGTGCTTGACGATGGCCGGGTGCGAGAAGTCGTAGTTCATGCGGGGTGCCTGGCCTGTGGCTTTGAGGACTCCGGCCACAATGGCGGCGGCTTTTTCCGGAGTCTCGGTGCAGGTGTCGCGGTGGACTTCAAGGTGGACCAGGGCGTTCTGTTTTTTCGCCTCCGCCATCAAGGCGATCGTCAAAGCGACAGCCTCGTCGGTTGGCGTGTCATGGTCGGCGAGTTGGCAATTGATCGGGCCGTTGTCGATGGCCATGAGAGCGGCGATTTTGGGGGCGAATTGCTCGACCCGTCCGGCGTCGAACGCCCCGCCGAACCGCAAGCCGTATTCCTTGATCAGCTCCTTGATCTTCGGGAAATCAGGCGTGCCGCAGTAGCCTTGGAAGTCGGCATTCCGGACCAGCGACAAATGGGTGCGCAGGCCCTCCTCGGTGGTGGGATCGCCCTCGTGGAGGAGTGACCAGTAGTTGATGTGGATTTTCAGGGTCGGGGCGGTGGACATAGCGGTGCTTTCGTTTTTAGAATTCGTCGAAGGCAATGTGGTTTTTATCGACGCCCATGCCTTCGAGCATGGTGCGGGCGGCTTGGATCATCGGTTGCGGGCCGCAGAGATAGTATTCGACGGCAGCAGGGGCTGTGTGTTGGCCGAGGTATTCGCGGTGGAGCACTTCGTGGATGAAGCCGGTGTGTGAGGTCCAGTTGTCCTCCGGCAGCGGCTCGGAGAGGGCGATGTGGAATTTGAAGTTCGGGAACTTCCGCGCGAGGTCTTCGAAGTAGTCTTGATAGAAGACTTCCTGCTTAGAGCGGGCGCCATACCAGAAGCTGACCTTACGTCCGGTTTTCAGCGTGTCGAAGAGGTGCGAGAGGTGGGAGCGGAGCGGGGCCATGCCGGCACCGCCGCCGAGGTAGATCATTTCGTTTTCGGTATCCTTCACGAGGAAGTCGCCGAAGGGACCGAACGCCTTCACGGTGTCGCCGGGCTTGAGGTTCCAGACATACGAGGACCCGACGCCGGCTTTGCAGTCCTGCCCGCGCGGCGGTGTGGCGATGCGGACATTGAATCGGATTTGGGTGTCCGTTTTAGGATTTGTGGCGAGCGAGTAGTTGCGGCGCACCTCGGCGTGGTTTTCGGTGGCGTAGTCGAATACATGGTTGGCCTTCCAGACGGCGTCGAACGGCGGGCGGATATTGAAGTTTTCAAACGAGATCTTCCCGTAGGCAGGAATGAACATTTGAATGTATTGGCCCGGCTGGTAGTCGAGCTTGGGCGTGTCCGGGAGCGGCTCGAGGACGACTTCTTTGATGAAGGTGGAGACATTCTCGTTGCTCACAACGCGGAAGGTGTAGGCCGTGGCGGCTTGCTTCGCGCCCTCGCCGCCGGCTTTGTAGACATTCATGAAAATCCGGCCCTCGGTGACGCGGACCGGGTAGGTTTTGAGGGCGATGCAGACCGGTGGTCGTTGGGTCGAACCGTCGCGCATGTCGAAGCGGCCATTGTGTTTCGGGCACTCGATGAGGTTTCCTTTCACCATGCCGGTGGCGAGGTGCGTGTTCCCGTGGGTGCAAATGCCGTCGGTCGCGTGGTATTGGTCATCACCCGAGCGGTAGACGGCGTAAGTGCTGCCGCCGTAGTCGAAGCGTAGCACATCCTCGCGCAGGAGCGCATCCAAAGGGGCGACTTCGATCCAACCTTCCGCATCGGCCATTCCAGTCGAGACGATGGTTTTTGCCGCCTCGTTTGCTGCGGAGCGGACGGTGGGCGTCGGGAGAACGCGCTTCACAAAATAGCCGGGGTCTTTGACCTGACGCAGAACGGCGGGAATGATCTCGCTCCACGCATGGAAGATGCTGCGGTAGGGAGTCGGCATGTCGGGCTTCACGACTTCGTGGAGTTTCGGCAGGTTGTGATACGGCACCAACGGGAACATGTGGTGCTCCACATGGTAGTTCATGTTCCAATACAAAAATCGGTTGATCGGATTCATGTAAACCGTCCGGCAGTTCATGCGGTGGTCGAGCACATTTTCGGCAAGACCGGCGTGCTGGGTGAAGCCATAGATCGGCATCATCCAGGCCCCGAGCAGGTTTGGCAGGCCGATGTAGAGGAGTGGCAAAATGCTGCCGAAGTAGAAGCAAGCTGCGATCACTGCGATGTAGATGGCGAGGTAGACTCGCGCCTTGAAATAAATCGTGGGACGCGCCGACTCGGGAATGTAGGTCGCCTCTTCGGCATCCAGACTGCCTGCGGCGTGGCGGAACACCTTCTTGAAATAGGCGATGGCGGCTGGGTAGCCGAGAAATGTCGTCAGAAAGCTTTTAATGCTGGCCGGGCGGGGAACGGCGATTTCGGGGTCGCGGCCAACGACAATCGTGTCGCTGTGATGCCGAGTGTGGCTCCAACGCCAAACAGTGCTCTCACGCATGACCATGAACGAGGAAATCTCGTAGAGCGCATTGTTCAGCCAATCGCTCTTGAATGCGGTGCCGTGGCTCGACTCGTGCCAGCGCGAATCCGAGGTCGTGCCGTAAATGACCCAATATGCCATGAAGGGAACCAGCGCCCAGGCGCTCGGCCAGAGGAGGAATCCAGCATAGCCGAAAAGCCCGAGCAGGCCGAACCAGATGATCGTGTCGCGAATGGCGGGGCCGTTTTTGCGCTCGAGCAACTGGCGCATGACATCGCGGGGAACAGGGGATTGATACCAGTCCGCCTCGGCGAGGCCTTTTTCGACGGCCAGCTTGGAATTCACACCGACGAGACTGTAGTCACTCAGTTGATGGGGTTTTGAATCGGATTCGGCAACGGCGCTCATGATTGTGTGGGGTGGTTGTGGGTTGTGGGTTTTGTTAGTTGGGAATTGGGTTTGCGACTATCTTGGGATGCCGCATTCTTTCCTGATCAGCGAGCCAATAATAGAGGCGGAGTGTTTTTTGCCAATGGGCAGGAGTTCGTTAAATATGCACAAAATTCGCATTTCGACTTGTAGCTGGTTTGGGAGTGCTGCGAGAATTTCGGTATGGATCCGATACCCGTGTCGCCGCGCTTGGAACTCAAATATATCTACGGCTCGGTGGTGCACTATCGGCCGGGGGACAAGCTCGCGCCGCGTGTGCTGCAGGATTTCGAGTTGGTTTTGATGATCGAAGGAACGGCGAACTATCGCTTAGGGGCGGTGGACCACAAGGCGCCGCCGGGGAGTCTGATTCTGGCCCGGCCAGGCTTTCAGGAGACCTACATCTGGGATGCGGGCGTGGCGACTCGGCATGCCTATGTGCATTTCGATTTTGCAGCGGTTCCCGGCGAGTGGCCCCGAATGAGCAAGTGGCCAGTATTGTTTAAAAATCCGGACCCCGTCATCGCTCCCATGTTGCGCCACTTGATCGGCCGCATCGGCGCTCATGGCGAAACGGCCTGGCCTACCTTGCGTGCCTGGCCGGAGGAGAGTCTTTTCATGGAGTGCCTGCTCGGCATCCTCCTCAGGCCATCGCAAGACGAAGGTCTCGCCGTGGGCGACCGGCTCCCTGAGCCAGTCCACGCCTCGCTGAATTTCATGCGGGCCATCCTCGATACGAATCCGCATTACGCTCTGCAACTCGGCGAGCTTTCCAAACGCGCCGGAGTTACGGAAAAGCACCTCTGCCGCATCTTTCAGACCTCACTCGGCCATGCGCCGATGGAGACATTCCGCCTCCTCAAACTCCAACTCGCCATGGCCCTGCTGGGCCGATCCAGTCTGGCAATCAAAGAAATCGCCGACCGCTGCGGGTTTGAGAATCCGCTTTATTTCACGCGCTGTTTCACACGGGTGTATGGCAAATCGCCAACGGAAACGCGGCAGTCACTGCTCAAGCAGGAAGCCCCACCATCCAATCCTCTGCCGCCAGATATCGCGCCGAGGATTTATTGGTGAACTCGCCATACGGGGCTATCCCCATCCGGGGCGCGACACGCCGGCTTTTTACTTCGCCTTGCCTTGATTGGCGACGGCGTTCATTGCGGCCGCAATGGCCTCCTGATCGCCGAGGTAGTAGCTCTTGATCGGCTTGAGATTGTCGTCCAATTCGTAAACTAAAGGAATGCCGGTCGGGATGTTGAGCTTGAGAACCTGCTCTTCGGTGAGGTTGTCGAGATACTTCACGAGAGCGCGGAGGCTGTTGCCGTGGGCGGCAATGATCACGCGCTTGCCGGACTTCACAGTTGGGGCGATTTTTTCATGCCAGAGTGGAAGGAAGCGATCGACGGTGTCCTTCAGGCACTCGGTGAGGGGGAGTTGGGACTCGGCGATGCCGGCATAGCGGGGATCGTGTCCGGGCCAACGCTCGTCGGATTTCTCGAGTGGTGGTGGAGGAATGTCATAGCTGCGGCGCCAGACCAGAACCTGCTCATCGCCGAACTTTGCGGCCGTCTCGGCTTTGTTCAGGCCTTGGAGCGCACCGTAGTGGCGCTCGTTGAGACGCCAGTCTTTTTCCATTGGAATCCAGAGTTGGTCGAGTTCGGTCAGGACGCCCCAGAGCGTATTGAGGGCGCGTTTCAGGACCGAGACGTAGGCGATATCGAAGGTGAAGCCTTCCTTTTTGAGAAGCTCGCCGGCGGCCTTCGCTTCGGCGCGGCCTTTGTCGCTGAGTTCGACATCGTGCCAGCCAGTAAAGCGGTTTTCTTTGTTCCAGGTGCTTTCGCCGTGGCGGATGAGGACAAGTTTATGCATGGATTCTGATAATTGAGGCCGTCCTTATAGTGGGCTCCCATCGGCTTTGCAATTTTTACTCGTTGATTCAAACGCTTCAAAACGACGCG
>JBIKUM010000338.1:0-3104 GCA_044347585.1 Terrimicrobiaceae bacterium | reverse complement strand
ACGGAGCCGTGGCTGATAACTGCCACGATGAAGCCTACGAGGTGGAATTGGGATAGGGCGGCTTGCGAGGCCTCCGCGAGTGATGGAACGGCTGCGGCTGCGAGGAGATTCACCGGATACCAAATGCTGTTGTATTTAAAAAATCCCCAAGCACATGCGAGGATTGCCATAGCGACTGCGCCCACTATGCCGCCTTTGATTCCAGCCATGAGCGGAGGAACTTCCACGGGGAGTCGCATGCGGTGGCCGCGCTGACCAATCTTGAGATATTTGATGGAACGCGCTGTGGTCTGAGGTTGAGGCGCTTCCTCGAGAGCAACCGTGAAGTGTTTTGGATGAGGAAAAACATCAAGGAACCAGCCTGCGAATCCGGCCAATCCGATGAGGACGCCGAGGAAAGTGATGAAGAAACTGGTCACCAGACCGGCGAAGAGGAGCACCAAACCGAAGGCGGCTATGATGGGCCAACCGGTGGGTTCGGGAATTTCGACAAATTTGGGGTCTTCCGAGTCAGGAGTTTTCATTGTGGGACGCGGACGCTGAGGATGTAAACGACAGTGAGGACAACGATCCAGATGCAATCGACGAAGTGCCAGTAGTATGAAATGGCTTCAACATGCTCGGTGTGGTCGGAGTGCAGGCGTCCGCGCAGGGCAGAAATAAGGATCGCCAAGAGGAGGAGGACGCCGACGATGACATGGAAGGCATGAAGACCAACGAGGGAGTAAAATGTCGTGCCAAAGGTATTTGAGGCGAGGGTGAGATTTTTTTCAAAAATGAGGTGATACCACTCCGCGCCAGTGAAGTAGAGGAAGTAAATACCAAGGGCTGCTGTGACTCCCCACCAGAGGGAGAACCCGGGCTTGTTGCCAGCTCGAAGGCAGCGCTCGGCCAAGAAAATCGTGCCACTGCTGCTAAAGAGGGCGATTGTGCCAAGAAGCGGAAATTCCAACACCTCATGCGGATACGGGCCGTTGAGGCTTTTCCCCATGTAGAAGAGGTAGGCTACGACGAAGATCGTGAAGAGGGCGGACTCGGCGAGGATGAGTGTGAGGATGCCGAGTTTCCTTGGGGATGGCAATTTCCAGTCGGCTGGATTTTCTGTGGTGGCGTAGTTCATTCGTGTTTCCAGTCTGGATCTTCTGGATGTTTGGCATCCCAGAGCGGGCGGCGGCTTTTTACAACGGGTAATTTTGCAAAGTTGTATTCCGGCGGCGGCGATGTGGTCGCCCACTCGAGTGTCCAGGCGTCCCATGGATCATCGCCGGACTTTTTGCCCCAGATGTAGGAGTAGATGAGATTAAAAACGAAGAAGAGAATGCCAGCGGCTTGGAAGGCCACGCCGATGGTCGAGATGAGGTTCATCGTATCCCAACCACGGTCATCCTGATAGGTGTAGATGCGACGGGGCATTCCGAGGAAACCAAGGAAATGCTGTGGCAGGAAGGTCATGTGGAACCCAATGGTGAAGAGCCAGAAATGCCAGAGACCGAGTTTGTGGTCGGGCATTTTGCCAAAGGCTTTTGGATACCAGTAATAAATACCGGCAAAGATCGTGAAGAGAAGTCCACCAATTAGCACATAGTGAAAGTGGGCCACGACAAAGTAGGAATCGCTGAGTTGCCAAGTAAATGGGGCCACAGCAAGCATCACGCCTGTGAGACCAGCGACGAGGAACTGGAAGAGGAAGCCGATGCAGAAAATGAGCGGCAACTCAAAGCGAAGCTTGCCGCCATACATCGTTGCAAGCCAGTTGAATATTTTGATGCCTGTGGGGATTGAGACGAGCAGCGTCGAGGTGACGAAGAAGGCATTGGCGAGGGAGACCATGCCGACACAGAACATATGGTGGGCCCAGACGCCCAAGCTGATAAATGCGATTGCCACGACGGCGGCCACCATGATCGGATAGCCGAAGATGGGTTTGCGGGAGAAAACCGGAATCACCTCGGAGGTAATCGCAAACGCCGGCATGATGAGGATGTAAACCTCGGGGTGGCCGAAAATCCAAAAGAAATGCTGCCAGAGCACGGCATCACCACCCGCTTGGGTATCGAAGAATTTCGCGCCGAGGTAGCGGTCCAGCGAAATCATGATTTGGCAAGCCGAGAGGCAAGGCAGGGCCAGAATGACAAGGAATGCCAACACGACCATGCACCAGACGAAAATCGGCAAGCGACCGAGGGTCATTCCCGGGCAGCGCATGCAAAAGACGGTGACGAGGATGTTGAGCGCCGTTGCCACACTGCCGATGCCGCCGAGGAGAAGTGAAAGGGTCCAGTAATCCGTGCTATGACCTCGAGAGAACGCCTTAGTAGTCAATGGCGAATAGGCAAACCAACCAACATCCGGCGCGGAACCTGCCGCATAGAGACCGGGGGCGCCGACATAGCTGAAATACAGGAATAAACCGCTGAAGAAGAAAACCCAGAAGCCAAAAGCATTCAGGCGAGGGAATGCCATATCCCTCGCACCGATCATCAGTGGAACGAGGTAGTTGGCGAAGCCGAAGGCGAGCGGCATGCCGACGAGGAACACCATGGTCGTGCCGTGCATGGTGAAGCTCTGATTGAAAACATCCGGCGGGAGGAATTGGTTGTTGGGAAATGCCAACTGGATGCGCATGAGCGCCGCGAGGAAGCCGGCGATGACGAAGAAAAGCAGTCCCGCCCCGATATACATGAGGCCGAGTTTTTTGTGGTCTACCGTGAAGACGAGTTGCTGAATGACACGGGTCAGCGAACCTGTCTCCTCCCCTACCCTGACGGGTTCAGGCATGCGGTAGTTCTCGTCGATGATGGTTTCTTGGGACATGGTTCTTGTAGGTGGCTACTTGAGAGTTTGCAGGTAGGCCACGAGCGAGTCGAGTTGCTGAGGCGAGAGTTTCATATCCGGCATGTAGCAACCGGGCTTGAGCGAGTCGGGATCGAAAAGCCAGGCGTGGAGGTTTTCCGGTGTGTTGGCGGCAACGCCTGCGCCGAGCGTTTGGCGGATGGCAAATTTTGTGAGGTCTGGGCCAAAGACGCCCTCGGCGGGTGTGGAGTCGATCTTGTGGCAAGCCACGCAGGAGAGGTCGTAGAAATCCTTCTTTCCCTGAATGGCAA
>JBIKUM010000497.1:0-3104 GCA_044347585.1 Terrimicrobiaceae bacterium | reverse complement strand
CGAGCGGTGCTCGTACCGGCGCATGATGATTTCCAACAGGATCTCCCCGCTCTTGGCGGGTAGGATCTTCAGGCCCATGTCGTCGATGATCAGGAGATCCGGCTTCAGATAGCGATTGAGCAGTCGCGATTCGGCTGCGTGGGTCTCGGGCTCCAGCAGGTCGCGCACAAGGTCAAAAACCGAGCGGTAAAGCACCGTGAAGCCAGCCTTCACCGCTTCCCGGCCCACCGACTGCGCGATGTGGCTTTTTCCAACCCCGGGCGGCCCTACAAGAAGCACGTCCCGCTTCTCGCGCACGAACCGGCAGGTGGCCAGTTGGTAGACTTGTCCCCGGTTGATGGTCGTATTGAAGCCAAAGTCGAAGTTCTCCAGGGAACGCGCCTCCCGGAAGTTGGCCACCTTGTTGCGGCGCACGATCAGACGCTGGTTACGCACGTTGAGCTCGTCTTGAAGGATCAACTCAAGGAACTCGGCGTACGGCAACCGGTGGGACTCGGCCTCCTGGAGGCGCAACTCAAGGCTGCCAAGCAGCCCGGAGAGGCGCAGCTTCAGAGCGTGACGTTTGAGGGTGTTGGTTACTGGGGTCATGGGTTTGGATGTTGTTTTGGGTTTGGGTGATGAAGTCGCTGTAGATGCCAAGGTGGCGGATCAGGGGATGGCTCTCCACGAAGCCGAAGTGGACCTGCTCTGTCTTTTGGCCCAAGAGCGCCTGGATGGCCTTGTAGCTGTGGGAGCCGTTCTGCAGGGCTTTGGCGCACGCGGCGTTCACTGCTGTGGCCGAGTGCTTTTTGATGAGCCTGCACACCCCCATGATGGCCCGGATCGCTTCAGGCCCGCGGGCATCGGCTGCCGCCTGCGCCCACTGCCCGCAGTACTCTCCGAGAACCGAGGCCTGCGACACCCAGTGTTTGCACGTGCCCCGCACCGGCGTGCTCCACCCACCCGCGCCAAGACTGCGGCTGAACCGGCCCGGTTCAAGCCGCGTATGCAGGACCACCTGTTCCATCCGCCCATTGAAGATGCGCACACAGCGGGCATCCCAACGCACCCACACTTTGCACCCGATGAGTTCCGGCGGGGCCTCGTAGTAGGCCTTTGCCACTTCCACAAAGCCATCCCGGCCGACACTGCGCTGCGCCTCCGTGAAGCACGGGAAGAGACCTTCGGCAAGGGGCAGCAGGTGCGGACGTTCCTTTTCAAAGCACGCCGCCACCTGCTGGCGCGTGGTGCCATGGATGCGCTTGTCGGCCACCGTCGCCTCCCAGTGCCGCAGATGCTCGTTGAGCTCCCTCAGGCTTCTAAAAACTCGCCCCTTCAAGGCGTTTTCCTTCACATATCCCACGCCGCGCTCCACCTTCCCCTTGTGCTGCGGCGTGTAGGGCCGGCACGGCAATACACTCATTCCATAGTGCCTGCAAAACTCCGCCAGCTTCGGGTTGATCTCCGGGTCATACCAGTCGGCCTTGGTCACCGCTGCCTTGAGGTTGTCCACATTCAAGATCAGTGGCGCCCCTCCAAAACTGCGGATCGCGTTCTCCAGCACCCGCAGGAACGTCTCCGTGTCCTGCCGCAGCACCGCCTCGCCGTACCCTTTGCGTGAATGGGTCAGCACCATGCGCAGGACCCAGGTTCGGGTACGCTTGCCCTGCTCCTCAACGAGGTGTGCCCCAAGACTGAAATCCACCTGCGCCTCCTTGCCCGGATCACACTCGACAACCTGGCAGCCCTCCCCATCGCCACCGCCAGAGCCGGTGATCGGAATACTGGTACACTTTGGATCGGCGATCGCCGCGGAACCGGCGGTCGAAAGGGCGGTGCACTTTGAACCCGGTTCACTCGACCGCAGGTGGTAAATTTTACCGAATTGGCAAGAATTCGCTCTTCGCCCCGTTTCCGCAGCGGGCGCGCGGTATCGTCGCAGGCGCGCTAAAGGGAGGATTGCTTTTCACGGCGCGGAACATGGGGCAAGGGCATCCTGCACCGGGATTTGAAGCCCGAGAACATCCTGGTGGGTGAATACGGTGAGGTGCTGGTGATGGACTGGGGATTGGCAAAACTGCTCGGTAAACGGTGCGTTCGCAAATGCCGAGCGCATCAGCAAATGACAGCCACCCTCCATCGCTCTCCACAGTGGGGCCCCACATCGCACAACAAAAGCGCCCGTGCGGGTACAGATTTGTGGGCGGACGTTTTCCCCGTGCGAGTGAGCGATTCAAGCATCTCCCGCTCTTCCTTTGTTAGCGTAACCCTGTATCGCGGTACCATCCTGTACGATCGCACAGAACTCGGTTTCCGCATCCGGCATCCGCTTCGTTACTGCCTACGAGGGCGGAAGGGGGTTTGCGAAAGTGTCTGTCCCCGGCGTCGCACACGCGCCCCCCGCACGGGGGGCGACGAGTTGTACGTCACCTGTGATTCCCGGGCTTCCGCTTGAGAACCTCTTGTTCCGCCTCCTTTTGCTTTCCAGAACTGGAATGCCGGAAAGTTGGATGCATGAAAACGACGCTGGATTTGCCCGAAGACCTCGTGCGTGAGATGAAACTGCGTGCCGTTCACGAAGGCCGTAAGCTCAGGGATGTGGCCACCGAGATTTTTCGGCGCGGTCTTGCCCAACGGAGTCTGCAAACTGCGGCTGCATCCCAACCGGGTGTGATTCAAAACCGAGTCAAACTGCCGTTGATCCAGTGCCCGTCAGGGACGCCCAAATTCAACCTCACTCCGGAGGACATCGATCGGATCCTATCGGAGCAAGAAATGAAGAGGTTTAATGAAGCTTGCGGACATTAACATTTGGGTGGCTCTGGCAGTTCTGGAGCATTCCCATCATGTGCAGGCGGTGCGCTGGATCGATACGATCACAACGCCCGATTCCGTCGACTTTTGCCGGACAACCCAACAAGGACTCCTGCGGTTGCTGTCCCATAAGGGCAGGATGGCGGGATACCGTTTGCCGATGGTCACAAATGCGAGGGCTTGGGAAATCTACGAGTCATTCCTGGCCGATGACCGGGTTACGTTTTTGGAGGAACCCGCCGGTTTTGTCCCAGTTTGGCGGAAATTAGGAGCCCGGAACATGGCGTCGACGAAGATGTGGACGGATGCTT
>JBIKUM010000603.1:0-3104 GCA_044347585.1 Terrimicrobiaceae bacterium | reverse complement strand
TATTTAGATGAAAATTCTAAGTGGGTACTTGGGAATGTCGAAGGTGTAAGAAAAGAGACATTAGAAACTATTAATGCTCAAATTAACTCAGCAGTATCTGTTGGGGTTAATACTAAACTTACTCCTGGTCAAGTAGCTTTTGTACTTAAAGATCCAAACAATCAGTGGAGAACAGTTATTGGGAGTACAGCTAAATTAAGTCCAGAAGATATTCAAGTTGCTTTAGGTCATTTAAAGAAGAATGACTCTGTTAAGTTTACAACATTAGTAGGGACGAATATTCTTCCAGGACCTGGGGGAATACGTTTATACTATGGAGATAAAACAGATAATAATATCCTAATAGACTTAATAGATGAAAATGGGAATAGGCTACTAGGAGATTTACTTGGGGATAACCTTATCTCTATAGATATGGGTACGGTTAAATCTATTCTGAATGGGAAATTTAAAGGAGTAGAATCTATCCCGCAAACTCTTAAGAATTCTTTAGTTGCAGAATATGGAGTTGTAGAAGTAACTGCGAAGGGTACAGAAGTTTATGGAGTAATCACTAAAGAAAATAATTTATCCCCAGAACAAGTAGAGTTTATTTATACTAACTTAGAATCCTTATTAACTAATCTCTTAACTCAAAAGAGATACAATATATCTGGGGCATTTATAAATAATAGCACCCCATTTATGGGAGGTGCAACATACCTCGAATGGTTAACTGATCCAAGATCTGAGGATGGAAGTTATAACGGGAGACTGCGTACAGATGTCAAATCTGTTAATGGGACTGTCTTCTTTGATATGGGATTAAGAATTAGTGATAAGACATCTATGGGTCAAGTCCCTACTCCTAAAGTAACTGTAGAAACTCCTGTTGTTGTAGAAGAAGTTGCAGCACCAGTAGCAACTCCTGCACCTGTAGAAGCACCTGCAGTAGAAGTTGGGGGAGATGGACCTAAAGTTGTAAAGAGTAGAAAGAAAGCTAAGGAAGCTCCAGCAAAAACTCCTGCTGAGAAACCAGTTGAGAGAGATAGAAATATGAAGGGTCTTGATAAATTATATGCTAACTACGCATCTATGGGATTAGAACTTGAGGATTTTATCCAAACGATTCCCCCAGTATTCCCGCAAGACACTGTAGATTTGTGGATTAAAGAACAACAAGATAAAAATTGCAAATGAGACTTTTTTGCCCTAACCTTTCAGATTCAGACTATAAAAGACTTGTAGAACTCCACGGAGAAGTAGGAGCAGCAGCTATCTACGCTAAATACAATGTAGACGGGGTAGTTCCTCAATTGTACTATGAGCAAGGAGTCATATTAAAAGCTGATAATTCTGCTATTAGAAATGACTTTGGGAGCGAGAAAGGATTCACACAAGCTGTAGATGTACTGTCTACGGCTTTTGTGTCTGGGATGGGTGGGCATACCGACAACAAACAAGGTATGCTTACACGGGCAAAAGAACTTCTTGGGAAAACAGATCAACCTGGAGGATTAATCTATGATGCAATTATCGAACTCAGAGACTATATTTCAGAGTATGATCCAGAAACATCTCAAGAGTATGTCAACCCTCTTTTAAATATAAATGTAGCGACTCTTTCTGAAGAAGAGTTAGATATTACATATACAGCTCTAGATAGTATTATCGAGAACTGGAATGATGTTCTTATAGATAAAGACAATCCAGAAACTGAAACAATTAGAAAAGGTTTTAGATCATCTTTAATTGATGCTATTAAAGCCTATGGATATAATATTGGGAAGGCATATACGCCTGAGCAAATCGTCAAAGAAGATCTTGAACTTACAGATGCTGAGCAAGATCAAAATCCTGATGAGGAAGAAGAGCCATCAGAAGCGGATGTAGAAGATGATGTTGTTATGGCTGAGAAGAACTATTCTGTAGCAACTCTGCAGGTAGATCCAGCTAGTACTGTCTCTCAAGAAGTAAAAAGACTTCTACAAGATATTATATCTCCATACCCTAACATGTATGGATTTAAAACTACTATCCCTGTTACTAAATTAATGGGGAAAATAAAGAGTAAAGTAAAAAACGTAACATCATTTGAGCAAATGCAAGAAGCTCTTACTGCAGCTTCTAAATATGATGCAGAGTTACTCCCAGTTGTTGAAGCATTATCTCGTTTCTCAACTGCGCAAAAAGCTCAGTTCTTTAAAACATTTAGACTTGATGAAACTAAGCTAATTATTATTGAAGAATCTTATGCACAGGAAGATGTTGTAGATGCAGAGGGAGATGTTGTGGTGAAGGATGGGAAAGCAGAAAAAGCTTTAGGGAAATCTACAACTGTTATTGGGATTAATAAAGAAGACTCTATATCTAAGTTAAGATCTGCATGGTTGCAGAATATACAGTCTGAACAGCAGTTTAAAAATAATCCTACAGTATATACAGTAACTAAAGATGAGGAGGGAAATAATATATATAATCTTAGAAATCCAATTTCTAAAACTGAGGATATAAAAAGAGATTTCTCTATACTGCAGGGAACTAATTTAACTGCAAAGACTCAAGCGTTGGGGCGGATTATGTGGGAGCTTGGGATGAATATTGGGAATAGTAAACAGCAGAATCAAGACATTATAGAGGAATACATTTTATCTAAAGGGCCTGAAGCTCAACAATTTTTAGCTAGAGTATTAGATAAAGGAGATATCAAAGGAATCTTACAAGATATATTTGAAACTAAACTCTCTGGAGGTAGAATATCTGAATTTGTAGCCCCTAAAAAGGATATGAAATCTGATTATTCTATGGGACGTATCAATCAGATTAACTATTTAGCAAATGCCTTTGCGGATTTGTATACATCTGATACAGTAGATTCTGTTCTTAACGGAAAAGGGAAACCAGTTTACCCAGTTAACAAACCTACCCCTCTTACAGACCGAGTCAATGATATGAACTCTGAGACTAAATCTCAGACATATCTTGACATGGAGCAAGATGCTTCTCTCAATCCATCTAGTGACCACAGATCTCTTTTATTTGGGATTCTTGAAAGTGCTGAGTTTGGGTATTTCAATATTCAAACTCAACAATTTAGTGCTGTTAGAGGAGAGGAGGATGAAGCT
>JBIKUM010000447.1:0-3125 GCA_044347585.1 Terrimicrobiaceae bacterium | reverse complement strand
CCGACCCAACTTGCTTGGACTACTGACCTTGATGCCAAGGCCGATCAGTCCGACACCTACACCAAGAAGGAAGTCGATGACAAGTTGGAGGCCGACAAGGACTTCAGCATTGCCAACGATAACGTCCTTCTCGCAAGCCTTACCTCGCTCCAAGGGATCGTGTCCAACTTGGGCAGCGAGATCGGCACTGGGCAGATCGACGTTCTGGATGCCATTCGGGATGTAGAGATCGAGCCTTCCGCGATCAAGTTCACCGAGAGCGTGACGAGCCCAATCAAGTGGAAGGGGGGGCTGTCTTTGGCCCCGACCAAGGAAGGCGACACCTACCACCTTGCATGGAGCAACGGCAAGGATGTTGGCAACCTCCTGACATCGGCTGACCTCAGTGATTACGCCCTGCTTGATAGTTACGGTCAGGTCATCACGGCAAGCCAGATGAAGGCCGAGACGTTTGTCTTTACGAAGGCCAACACCACCATCGGCTACACCCGGTTCCCCGATTACCCCGATGGACGGCTGGGCATCCAGATCAACGGACCCAGCGGCGAAGTCCAGATCATCGCCTATGTCTCCGACCTGTCTGGCTATGCAAAGAAGCAGGACAACACCCAGAATGTGGTGGTCAATGCAATGGTCGCCAAGGGGTACGCCTTTGGTGATGCCGCCTCCCCTAGCAATCCCGGCTTGGTGTACACCGACACCGGAGAGGGGTACGGCCCTCGTCTTGCTCTCGACACTCCGGGTGGTGTTGAACTGATTCCGTACCAGTCGGACTTTGAGCCCATCAAGGCCCGCCTGAACACCCTTGAAGGCAAGCAGGCTCCGGTCACCGACTTGTCCCCCTACGTCACGCAAGTAGATGCCGATGCCAAGTATGAACTCAAGGCATCCGGTGATCTTCTGCGGAGCCAGACTCAGGCCATTTTCGACAGCATCTACACCCGTGCCGAATCCGATGCCCGGTATGCCGCCAAGGGCACGACCTACACGCAAGCCGAGTGCGATTCCAAGTTCCTCACGATTGTGGACACCAACCAGTTCGCCTACCAAGCGGACGTTTACACGCAGAAACAGGTCGATGACCGCTTCATGCAGATCGACCAAGCGTTCAGCAAGGCCGACTTCGACAACCAGATGGCTCTGTTTCTCTACTCCCGCAAACAGGTTGATGACCGGCTGGCCGCTATCAACCCGCTTGGGTCGCCTTCGATCAACAACCCGGCTCTGGCCGACTTCAAGAAGTCGGTGCTTGACGAGGTGAAGTTGATGCTCGTCGGTGGCACGAAGATGCCTCCGCCCGACATTGATTGGACATGGATGGTTCGTATGGATGGGTCGAGGGAGTCTGTCTCCACCGAGATTCAGGCGAGGATGATCGGTGGCTTCATCGAACTCAAGGGGACTCTGGCATTCGGTGCGGGCAGCGGTTCGTGGGTTCCCCTGCGGCTTCCTCCGCAGTTCCCTGTTGCCGAAGTGGACGCGAGTTACCCGCTGGCGATGAGGCTCGTCGGCACTGCCGTGACCTACGGCTTCTGCTCGGTGAGCAGCAAGAGCCGCGACATCTCATGTAGTCCCGGCGCGAAGTCGAGCGAGGCCAACTTCTCGGGCATCCGCTTCAAGGCGGCGTACTGATCTTTCCTACCCAGCCTACGAGTGACCCATGCCAACGCTTCGATACTGGACGGGAACGAGTTGGGAACTGTTGAGCCTCGGTGCCCCTGCCGGCACGGCGCAGGTGGCTGTCTCGGCAGACCTGAACAATGCCTCTCGGCTGGGCAGTGACGGCAAGATTTTCACGCCGCTCATCTCGCCCTCGGCCACGGTGCCGCTTCGTGACGCGACTGTGGCGCAGATTGGCATTTCGCTGGAGTATGCCCGCGCGGACCACCAGCATCCGTTCCCAACCCCTGCCCAGATCGGGATTGCGGCATCCACGACGGTTCCGCTGGCAGACGGCAATGTGGGTGTGACCGGAACGTCCGCTGCCTATGCGCGGGCCGACCACGTTCACCCCCGTCCGACCCAGAGCATCCGCCAGATCAGCGCGGCCCAGTACACCCTTCAGGCCGGCGACACGGGCAACGTCGTCTGGAACGTCTTCCCCACGGGTGATGCCACCATCCTGCTTCCGGCCGACACCGCTGCCACCATCCCGGTGGGCTCGACCGTCTACATCCTTGCGGACTCGACCTTCAGGACGCTGATTCAGCCTGCGGCCGCCGGGGTGGGCCTGTACTGGCAGGACAAGAACGCTACGGGTGGCCTCATCAAGGGAGGCGGCGTGGGCACGGGATTCTCGACTTGGCCTATTGGCGTGTTGACGCTGACTCAGGTCATCAAGGTGGCGGCCAACACTTGGTATCACTTCACGAACTAAGAGACAGTCATGCCCACAGTATTTGCCGGCACTGGGAAAAGCGACGACGCCGACAACAAGTTGACCTACGGGTCTGACGGGGCCTACTACGTTCCGCCCGAGTCGGTGGACACGGTGTCCTACACCTGTCCCGGTGGGGTCAAGAAGTACCTGTCCGACATTCTGAATTTCGTTCGCACGTTTGCGGGCTGCGACTCCGATCAGCCGGCAGGGGTTGGCGGCATTGCGCTCACCGGCTGGCAGGCTGTCGCCGCCAAGACTGCCCTCGTCACGCGCCAACTTCCCGATGGCACGGCCGTCATTTATGACCCGGACGCCCTGTGCCTCTACGTCAACACGGCGGCTGGGGCGAACCCGGCCAGCAGGGTTTTCAGCGTTCCGCTTCACGGCACCGTGAATGTCACGATTGATTGGGGCGACAACACCTCGGACACGGTGACGGTCGCGGGCCTTGCGTCACACACCTATGCCGCACCAGGGCGGTATCTGGTCAGGATCACCGGCACCCTCACCGGCCTGGGCGTAATTTCGTCCACTGGGCCGGATGTGTTTCCCACGGTGGTCGAGCCGGCCGGCTGGGACTCTCTGGTGGCCTGCCTTTCGTGGGGCAACCTCGGCATCACCTCCCTGGCCCAGGCGTTCTGGAACTGCATCGACTTGGTGGCTGTCCCGCCCACCCTGCCGCCGGGCGTCACGACCCTCAGTCACTGCTTCTACGGCTGCACTTCGTTCGACCAGTACATCAACG
>JBIKUM010000598.1:0-3128 GCA_044347585.1 Terrimicrobiaceae bacterium | reverse complement strand
GACTGAAACGTTTCTACACTAACTGTAGCATCACTACATACTTCTGTTTCCACATAACTAATCCCCGCAAGGGGACTGAAACCTAAAGAGTTTAAAGCTGAGTCTACATCTTCAAAGTTTCCACATAACTAATCCCCGCAAGGGGACTGAAACGCTAGTGACAAGGTAAATTCAGGAGACAGGAATTAGTTGTTTCCACATAACTAATCCCCGCAAGGGGACTGAAACACCCCTTCAACTAACGTCACGCAATCAGCATGAAGGGTAGTTTCCACATAACTAATCCCCGCAAGGGGACTGAAACCATTAATGCTGCTACTCAAAGCACTTACAGCCCTGTAGGTTTCCACATAACTAATCCCCGCAAGGGGACTGAAACACTTTTCCAGTAATTGAAACATCAAAAACGATGCAGTTTCCACATAACTAATCCCCGCAAGGGGACTGAAACTATAGAGAAAACGGTCAACACTTAAATTTATAATTCTTGTTTCCACATAACTAATCCCCGCAAGGGGACTGAAACATTTGATCACATCTACTGCTGGAACAACGTTTCCACATAACTAATCCCCGCAAGGGGACTGAAACTTCCTGTCTCTATCCACGAAAACTGCTCACCACTGTTTCCACATAACTAATCCCCGCAAGGGGACTGAAACACTTAATTATTGATTAAGAACTCTTCAACCTCATTGTTTCCACATAACTAATCCCCGCAAGGGGACTGAAACGTAATGTGCTGACCATTCCACAGAATTTTCATCAACTAGTTTCCACATAACTAATCCCCGCAAGGGGACTGAAACAAAATATTTTGTAAGCTAACGTGACCCTCTCAACGTTTCCACATAACTAATCCCCGCAAGGGGACTGAAACTTTAAATCAGTTTCATTCTGTAAACAATCATCTGTTTTGTTTCCACATAACTAATCCCCGCAAGGGGACTGAAACATGCGTTCAATTTCATCAGCAGCAAAAGCCATGTCAGGTTTCCACATAACTAATCCCCGCAAGGGGACTGAAACTTTTCTGCCTTCGATCTCTAGGCAATCTGGTAAGGAGTTTCCACATAACTAATCCCCGCAAGGGGACTGAAACGATTTTGGAACTAAAATCACTGACTCAACTTTACCTGCTGGGTTTCCACATAACTAATCCCCGCAAGGGGACTGAAACCTGAGCAGCGTATGAGGACCGAGCCTCTATTTTCTGGTTTCCACATAACTAATCCCCGCAAGGGGACTGAAACAAGCAAAGTTAAATGTTACCGTTGCCGTAGCTGCTTGTTTCCACATAACTAATCCCCGCAAGGGGACTGAAACACTAAACCTTTAATTCCTTCACCTGGGGCAATAGTTTCCACATAACTAATCCCCGCAAGGGGACTGAAACATCGGGAGGAACACTTGCACAAGAATGAATTATTAAGTTTCCACATAACTAATCCCCGCAAGGGGACTGAAACATCGGGAGGAACACTTGCACAAGAATTAATTATTAAGTTTCCACATAACTAATCCCCGCAAGGGGACTGAAACAGCGTTTCTGCCAGATGAAGAAATGAACATATAAGAGTTTCCACATAACTAATCCCCGCAAGGGGACTGAAACTTTAATAAAAAATTAGAAGGATTGGTTAGTGCAACAACGTTTCCACATAACTAATCCCCGCAAGGGGACTGAAACCTGCTGATCTGCACTAATCCATATTTCGGTATTTTCGATGTAGTTTCCACATAACTAATCCCCGCAAGGGGACTGAAACCCGAATGCAACCAAATAGACCCACGATGAGACAGGGTTTCCACATAACTAATCCCCGCAAGGGGACTGAAACTCTAGTCGTGGTGTGACTTTTTCAGCTTGCCATTCGCTAAGTTTCCACATAACTAATCCCCGCAAGGGGACTGAAACAAGTGTTGGCTGTGGACTGATTTGCTGAGGTGTTTCCACATAACTAATCCCCGCAAGGGGACTGAAACAACACTACGAGCAAACGGGAGTAGGAAAACCAAAATAGTTTCCACATAACTAATCCCCGCAAGGGGACTGAAACGGTTGAATTTGACTTCAGCACCAACATTGGTTTCCGTGGCGGTTTCCACATAACTAATCCCCGCAAGGGGACTGAAACTAGACATCCCCACTGGACAGTAATCTGTCGTCCGGGCTGGTTTCCACATAACTAATCCCCGCAAGGGGACTGAAACTCAAATTTTAACCGTATCGTCGGCTCAAAATCCGACAAGTTTCCACATAACTAATCCCCGCAAGGGGACTGAAACACAAACGGGTCAGCGATAAAACGGAAATGATTATTAAGTTTCCACATAACTAATCCCCGCAAGGGGACTGAAACTTTAATAGTTCTAAACTATGACCACACCCATAACCTTGAGTTTCCACATAACTAATCCCCGCAAGGGGACTGAAACAAGTGCGATCGCCAAAAAACCCAATGAAAATAAATCCCCACAAGGGGACTAAAAGAGAGTAGAATCAATGATAATCACAAAATATAACTCAAAATAATGCCAAGAGCAGCATCTAACAGACGAAAAACCCCAGCAAAAAACACACCTTTAGAATGGGCAGAAAATACCGAATTAATTGGTTTAGTATTTGAATTAGAACCAGCTACTTCCGCATCTTTATATTCTCAATATACCATCGCCCTCCACGCCTGGTTTTTGGATCAAGTACGCCAAATTAACCCAACACTTTCAGCATATTTACATGATGGTGAATCAGAAAAACCCTTTAATATTTCTGCTTTAGAAGGTCAATTAGTTCCTACTGGTAAACAACTACAACTACAAGCAAATAACACTTATCGTTGGTATGTTAACGATTTTTCTCAGCCAGTAGTCCAGTTTTTAAAACAATGGTTAACCCAACTGCCATCAACCATAAATTTAAGAGATGCCGAATTACAAATCAAACAAATAAATATTATTAACCAACCAACTACTTATGAACAAATTTTAGCATCATCCACCCAAAAACATAATAACATTAATCTGAGTTTTATTTCACCTACCAGTTTTCGCCGTAAGGGTCATCATTTCCCGCTTCCAGTTCCCATTAATCTTTTTCATAGTTACCTCAGACGTTGGAATGATTT
>JBIKUM010000270.1:0-4232 GCA_044347585.1 Terrimicrobiaceae bacterium | reverse complement strand
GTAATCCGGCCCGGCCTCCGCGCGGATGGCACGGCACAATTCGATGGTGGTTTTCACATCCTTGTTGATGTTGAACTTCGCGGCACGATAACCGCGCGCCTTGAGCTTGCGCACCTCGGCGGCCACGTCCTCAGGAGTGTTGAGGAAGTAGAAGCCGGTGCCGTAGGCTCCGACCGACCGGCGGCGCAGTCCGAGCAGGACGGCGATCGGTTGGTTCAGGATTTTTCCCTTCAGATCCCAGAGGGCGACATCCACCACACCGAAATTAGCCTCGCTGCAATGGTAGAGATGGCGGTGAAGTAGGCGCATTTCCTGCCAGAGGGCTTCGTGGTCTAGCGGGTTTCGACCCAGCAGAATGCGCGGGTAGATGTCGGCAATCTGGTAGGAGGCTCCCCTCCCCTGACCCAGCGGGCAGTAACCCATCGAATGTCCGGCGTGGCCCTCGTCGGTCTTGATCTCCAGCAAGGGGAACTGAAACGACTTCGGCTGCCCGGCTGGAATCTCACCCCCATACCACGGGGCGGATGAGATCGAGAGACGGCGGACCGATACGGATGTGATTTTCATAAGTTGAAAGGTTAGTAGAGTGAAATGAGGTTCTTGAGAGGCCGGCCCTCGCGGATGTTTTGAAGATTTTCGGCAAAGAGGTCGCAGAGACGACCGGCCAGTTGCGGCGACCACCCCGCGCTGTGAGAGGTGAGCAGGACATTGTGCATTTCCCAGAGCGGGCTTTCCTTCGCGAGCGGCTCACGGTCGCACACATCGAGCCCGGCAAAGGCGAGACGCCCCGATTGCAGCGCTTCTTCCAACGCGGGAAAATCGATCACGCTGCCGCGCGAAACCGCATGGAACGAGGCGCCTTGTTTCATGGCGCCGAAGATTTCCCGGTCGAACACACCCTGTGTTTCCGCTCCACCCGGAAGGCACGAGACGACATGGTCCGCATCGGCCACGGCCTTCGCCAACTCAGAGGGAGCGAACACCTCATCAACTCCTTCGATCGCTCCCAGAGTCCGCTTGACCGCCGTCACGCGCATTCCGAGCGCGCGGCAGCGGCGGGTCAACTCGATGCCGATCCCGCCGAAGCCGACAATGCAGACCGTCGAACCGAAGAGTTCGCCGGCATCGGGAATCCTCGACCATTTCCGGTCCCGCTGCTGACCCGCATGATGATGGAGCCGTCGGGTCGCCATGAACATGAAAGCCAGCGCGTGCTCGGCAAGCGGGATGCTCATCGTCCCGGCCGCATTGGTGAGGACAAATCCCGGTTTGGATTCCAGCCCTACTCCTTGGTAGGCGTCGTAGCCGGCGCTCCCGCAGAGGTAGTATTGAATGGAAGAAGCCAGCAGCGTCGGGACAGGCGCCCAGCCAATCAGGATCGTGGCCTTCAGAATCTCCGCCTCCACCTCCCGGATGTCGGCCGACTCGGACACCCGGATGAAATCTGCCCAGCCACGGCACGACTCCTGCAGCCGCGCGATGTGAGCTTCAGTCAAAAGGTCTGCACGCACCACCACCTGCTGGTCCTTGCCCGGTTCACGATATGTTGACTCGTTCATTGTGTGTTTTTCAAAGGGCCCGCTCCTCATGCCTTGAGGGCATCGGATTTCCCCGACCAGACATGCCGTCGCACCGCGTCGGCGGCAGCATCCGGCGTGCTGTCGGCGAGTTCTTCAAGGAGCGAGACATGCGAATTGATCGGTTCGCCCGCCTGCATCGGCATCAGGAGATTGATGCGGTAGAACAACCCAATCTGCATCACCCGGCGATACTCACGCAGTAAAGCGGGACAATTGGCCAGTTCGACCAAGGCGATGTGAAAATCCACTTCGTGACGGGCGCGCTCGGAGTAGGGCCGATCTCCGCAGTCAGCCGCCCGGGCTAATGGCCGCAGAGTCTTCAACCGGGAAACCACAGGTTCACCACAAATCATGCGGGCCGCCTGGCACTCCAGAGCCTCGCGCACGATCAAATGCCCGCGCAGATCCTCCACTCGCGCATGACGCACGCGTGTCCCGAGACGCGGCAACGCCTCGACAAATCCAGCGCATTCCAACTCGATCATGGCCTCGTGAACCGGAGCCGAGCTCATGCTGAGCTCCTGGGCGACACCCCGGCGATTGAGCAAATGCCCAGGAGAGTAACGGCCATCGAGAATACGGTTCAAAATATCCGTATAAGCCCGCTGCTTCATCGTGGCAGGAGTCCCCACCTTGCGTGTTTTCGCCCGCAGAGAATTCATGGGGCCACTGGAATATCAACTGATATATCAGCGGCAATAAAAAAAGAGAAACGCGGGAACCAATCTGATTTTTACCACAAGCTCACGAAGATCACGAAGGGGTGGAAGGAGACCAAGGGGACTAGTTGATCAAAGAACGAAAGTGTTCGATGTAACTCTATGGCCTTTCCGATCGCCTGATTGGATAAATCATCAAACTCCGTGTTCACTCCTTCGTGCTCTTCGTTGCTTCGATCGATCCTGTGATCCGAACCCTTCATTTCACCTCAGGACACAGGATAAACACACTTTTTGCGGATGATCCCAAATCACCCAGTGGATTCCTTTACCTTAATCCGTCGCAGGATTCAGGCTTATTTGGAATCCTGTTTACCCAGTGAATTCCGACCGACAATGAGGCGGGCCTGCATGCGGTAGCGGCGTGGCGTGGTTCCGAAGCGTGCGGCGAAGAGTTTGTAGAAGTGAGCCAGATTGGCCAGTCCGCAGTCGTCTGCGATGTCGAGAATTGTGTCATCCGTGCCGGAGAGTCTCGCAGCGGCGTGTTCGAGTCTTGCGGCATTCACTATCTCCGTAGGGCTGATGCCAAGATGGGCGCGGCATGCCCGCGCGACATGATCAGGACTGCGTCCGGCGAGGCGGTAGAAAGACTCGAGACCCTGCGGGAGATGCTCTGTTTTCTTGATTCCCTGACATGCGGCATCCAGCCAATCGGGAACCATGGGGCATTGTGTCTCCGAATCTGCGGAATGGCGTCTCAGAAGTAATATCTCGAGCAGAAAAAGATCCAACTGCGCCCGCGATCGGACGGCTGAATTCAAGCGCTGGGACTGTCGCCTGATAGCGAGGAAGTCCTCATACCGAAGAGGAATTTCCCTCGACGATGCGGCGAGTTGCATCGGATCTTTTTCCTCAGAGAAGTATCTTTTGAAGAGCTCACCCCAGCAGCGTTTGGAGAAAGCCAGATTCGCAATGCGCATCGTCTTGTCTTCTCCAGCACTGAGCGCGTGGATGTCGGTATCCTTCACCAGCACGACCATTCCTTCCCGGAGAGCGCGTTTGCGGTGGTTGATGTGGTGCACTCCCTCGCCCTCCTCGACCCAGAAGATTTCATAAAAATCATGATCGTGAAAATTGTTTGGAACCGGAGAGTCAAAGAAGCCACTGGCAAAGTGGTAATGATGCCCAGCGGGCACAAAGCTTTTCAAAGGGAGCCGATTCATAGGAATAACGAATGCCGCTATAGCATAATAAAAAACATCCCCAGCGGAAGAATGTTTTTTCCACTCCTGCTTCACTTGGAATCCTTATGAGCACCTCATCCACCACAGTCCCGCCACGCCTCAATGCCGACGAAGTCGCGCAATACAGCAATGACGGATACTTCCTATTCAACCAGCCGGTTCTGCCAGCAGACCGCTTTCAATCCTTGAAGAACTGCTTCGAGGGCATCCTTGCAGACCTCCCCGACGACGAGCGTCCAGAGGCCATGGATGTTCCCCACTTCATGCATCCCGAGTTGCTGAAGTATGCGCTCGATGAAAACATCCTCGCGCTTGTCGAGCCGATCGTCGGTCCCGATATCGCGCTGTTCTCCACCCACTTTATCTGCAAGCCGAAGGGCAATGGAAAACGCGTTCCCTGGCATGAGGATTCCGCCTATTGGAAGGGAATGCTTGAACCCATGGAAGTCGTGACTGTCTGGCTCGCGATCGATCCCTCCACCAAGGTCAACGGCTGCATGAAGGTCATTCCCCGCACGCATGTCGAGGGACAGAAGGGATTCTCCGACTACGATGCCGTCGACACGGCAACGAGCGTCTTCGGCACCGAAATCAAGAAAGAGCAACGCGACGACGACCGTCAGGTCTACATCGAGCTTCAGGCCAATGAATGCTCACTGCACGATTCCCGCATCATGCACGGCAGCGAACCGAACACCTCGCAGATCCGCCGCTGCGGATGGACGATGCGTTTTGCCAGCACCGCCTGC
>JBIKUM010000136.1:0-7769 GCA_044347585.1 Terrimicrobiaceae bacterium | reverse complement strand
GATGGCCGCCCGCGGCGCCTCCAGCCGTTACAAGAACTCCCACTAAAAACAAATCGGCGTCACGCAAGACGGTCCGATCCCGTCTGCGCCGCCACATCGTCTCTCAAACTATCAAAACGCTATTCGCCAAAGCCTGCTGGGAAGTCTATGACAAGCCGCTTGGCTGGTTCATTCAACAATGCGTCGCGGCGGGTTGGGACGCCACCGAGATTTACCTGAAAGACCGACCGGAAAGCCGCGAGGAAATCCTCCGCCTCCACCGGGAATCAGGCCTCAAACTCATCGCCCAGATTTCCTCCACAGGAACAACCCCCGCTGAACACCTCACCTCACTCCAGACAAACTATCACCATGCACTGGCATATGAACCCATCGCCATCAATTGCCACACAGGCCGCGACATCTTCAGCTTCGACGAAAACCGGAGGCTGTTCGAAGGGTCGCTTGAACTGTCCCTGCGCGAAGGCGTGCCCCTGCTCCATGAAACGCATCGCGGCCGCGCCCTCTTCACAGGCCCTTTCTGCCGCGCCTACCTGGAAGCTGTCCCCGGCCTTCGCCTGACGGCCGATTTCTCGCACCTGCTCTGCGTCCACGAGAGCAACCTCTGGGACCAACCGGAGACCGTCGATGCCATCGTGGCGGCGGCGGATCACATCCACGCCCGCATCGGCTTTTGCGAAGGCCCGCAGTTGAGCGACCCGCAAAATCCCGCTTATTCTGATTGGGTGGACTTGAGTATCGGCTTCTGGACACGAATCCGCGAGCGCATGGCCCGCGATGGGCGGGAGTTTATGACGGTGACTCCGGAATTCGGCCCATCGCTTTACGCCCCACTCGAAGCGACCTCTCGCAAACCGGTTGCAGACCCCTGGAAATCCAACCACTGGATGCGCGACGAACTTCGCCGCCGTTGGCAAATCTGATTTTCCAACACGCCGCAATCTGCGTTCCTGTCTTGCAAGGCGGTGAGGGTGCTGGATTCCAGAGGCTCACCGTCTCGAAGAAGCGCCGCTTCCGGTCTTAAAAAAATGGGCATGTTATGCGATGCATGTCCTCGCTGCCTTTATTTCGGGAAAAAATACGGGATACTCGGCAAAGATTCAGTTGCCACAGCGGTAGCCAGGTTGTATTTAAATCTCCGCGCGGCGGGGTAGCCAAGTGGTAAGGCACGGCTCTGCAAAAGCTGTATTCGTCGGTTCGATTCCGACCCTCGCCTCATTTTCCCTCCAGACTCTTTGTTGAGGTGCTGTTTTTGAGCCAGTTTTTTTTGCGTCGGCTATTTCTTATCCTTCCTGTGCAAGTTGGAAATTTGGTTTAGAGTTGTGTGTGAAAATTCGTTTACTCTCCATTCTCTTACTCACCCTAACTTTTGTGAAAGCCGAAGACACCAAACCCAATCTCACTCCGCTCCAGGAGCATGTCACCATGCAGTGCGGCACTGAACCTCCATTTCGGAATGAGTATTGGGATAACAAGCGCGAGGGGATTTATGTTTGTATTATTTCCGGCATGCCTTTGTTCAGTTCGAGGGACAAGTTTGATTCGGGCACGGGATGGCCGAGTTTTATTCGTCCGCTGACCGCAGGGACCATCGAGGAAAAGGTGGACAACTCGCATGGCATGGAGCGTGTGGAGGTGCGATCGGTCGAGGGGAATTCGCATTTGGGCCATGTTTTTCCGGACGGGCCTGCTCCGACGGGGCTGCGTTACTGCATTAACTCGGCGTCTCTCCGCTTTGTTCCCAAGGAGGAACTCGAAAAGCAGGGCTACGGGCAATACAAGGCACTCTTTGAGAAACCCTGATTTTTGCAGAGCGGACGCGTGATGAGAGCGGTTCGGCGGCGGCAATAGCATGTCTTCATTTCAAATCGGAATTGATCTCGGAACGACGAATTGCGCTCTGGCGTCCGTGCCGTGCGGTTCGACATCCGGTCTCAGCGATGTCCTGTTGATTCCGCAACCCGAGACTGCGCACTCGGCAAGCTCGCATACGACGCTTCCCTCGTTTTTGTATCTGCCGCCGGAGCAGAGTGGACGCTGGATCGTAGGTCGTTATGCCCGCTCGCGCGCGGCGGAGGTGCCGGGGCGCGTGGTCCATTCCGCAAAGTCCTGGCTCGTGCATCATGCGGCGGACCGGCGTGCGAAGTTTCTTCCCTTGGGTTCTAGTGATCTTGCTGCGAGGGATTTGATCAGTCCGGTGGAGGCTTTGTCGCTTCTTCTGCAGACTCTCTCCACAGCATGGGATGACGCCCATCCGGGTGCTCCGCTTTCTGCGCAGGATGTGGCCATCACGGTTCCAGCCTCATTCGATCCCGCCGCGCAGCAACTCACACTGGAAGCGGCGAAAGAGGCTGGTTTCCCGGACTCCACCATCCTTCTCGAGGAGCCCCAGGCCGCATTTTATGCCTGGCTGGAAAATGACACTGCAGCCCTCGAAGCACTTGGTGGGGGGAGTCGGAAATCTCATGTGCTGGTGGTGGACATTGGTGGAGGGACGACTGATCTCAGCCTTTTTGCTGTGGAGCCAAGACCGGATTCGCCGATGCCGCGCCTTCAACGGATCGCCGTGAGCGATCATGTTCTCCTCGGTGGCGACAATCTCGATCTCTCGCTGGCCCATTTTCTGGAGGAAAAGCTCACGCCCGGTTCGCAGTTGCCGGCATCGACTTTTGCGCAGCTTCTTGCGCGCTGCCGGGAAATCAAGGAGGAGGCGCTTGGCGAAGAATTCGAGGAGAACAAAGTCTGGCCAGTGGCCGTGTCCAAGCCAGGTGCCTCGCTCCTCTCGGGCACGCTTCGTTGCGAGGTCTCATCCAGCGAAATCTCCACTCTTTTGCTCGAGGGCTTTTTTCCTTTTGTCACAGCAGGAGAACATCCTCTGCGAGCCGCACCGGGACTACGGGAAATGGGACTTCCCTACGCCAAGGACCCGGCGGTAACGAGGCATCTTAGCGATTTCCTGAGGGGTCGCGCACCGGTGGATTTCATCCTCTTCAATGGTGGGCTGACGAAGGCGCCTGCAATCCGGCGCCGCATACTGGAAAATTTGACCAACTGGCAACCGGAACACCTCCCCAAGGTTCTTGAAAACACGGATCCCGATCTTGCTGTGGCGCGGGGAGCCGCAAGGTTCCTGCATCTTCGGTCCACCGGCGATGCTTCGCGCATCGAGGCGGGTGCGTCGCACTCATATTATATTCGTGTCGGTTCAACCAACGCCCTGTGCCTGCTTCCACAAGGAGCGCCTGCCGAAAAGACCTTCACTTCTGGGCAGTCCGACCTTCGCGCGATTGTTGGAAAACCAGCCTCTTTTGAGTTGATGCGCCATGCCCGCCGTCCGGACGACCAGGCGGGTGATGTTCTGGTGCTCGATAGCGAGGGTTTTTCCGCTTTGCCTTCTGTGGAGACGATCCTCGCGCCGCCGCCGGGTGCGCGCGCCCCAAGTAATCCCAGTGTGCGGGTCAAACTCCGCACCTGCTTGCGTTCCACTGGACTTTTGCGGGTGGAGCTTCTCTGTGCCGAACCGGGTCTCCGCTGGGATGAGCCGTGGCCCTTGGAATTCTCTTTGCGTGGAGGAAAGTCATCATCCTCACCGAGTCGATCCGCCGATATGTCGGATGCCGTCACCCGAGCCGGCGAGCAACTGGCTGCGTTGCTCGATCCTTCGCGCAAGACCCGTCAGAAGCTTACGGCCAATACCATTTTTACGGTTGGCGAGAAGGCGCTTGGAAATGCCAAGGCGACATGGAGCGGCGGCATCGTGCGCCGACTCTTCGATATCTGGCTCGATGCATCTCCACAACGCTTCCACTCCGCCGACCACGAGGAGACTTGGCTGCATCTTGCCGGTTGGTTCCTGCGTCCAGGATGCGGCATGACGGGCGACTCCGAACGCTCGGCTGCATTGGCTCAAATCCTGGCCGCGTCACCGCGTTTCGCGAGTGGAGCTGTGAAGATCCAGCGTTGGATCTGTGCGCGGCGCATTGCCGCCGGTCTTGATGCTGTTCGTTCCGAGGCGATCTGGAATGCCGCCGCAGCTGAGTGGCGCGATGACGCCGCCCCCTCAGCCGAGATCGCGCTTCTGGCGGGCGCCTTGGAGTCCCTCAGCTCCGAGACGCGCTGCACCTTGCTCCGTCGTCTCGTGAAATCCATCGAGTCCCAGCCGAAAAATCCCGCCTTCTGGAAGGCCCTCGGGCGTCTGCTTTCGAGGGTTCTCTTTCACGCAGGAGCGGAGCAAATTCTGCCACCCGAATTCGTTGAGGAGGCTTGGGAAGCGCTTCGCGAAATTGATCCCGGAGAGTCCCTGCGCCCGGAGGCTGCCGCCGCATGGCTCCGGGCCGCTCGGCTTACGGGGTTGCGCCCGGTGGATGTGTCGAAATCCACCCGCAACCAGATCGACTCGCTGTTGAAGCGTTGGGATGTCAATGAAGTCCGCCGCCGCGTGCTTCATGACTGTGTGCCGCTTGCCGCATCCGACCAGACCGGTCTCCTTGGCGAGGCGCCGCCTCCGGGATTAACGCTTCAAAGCGAAGAGGGTTTTCACTAAAAAGCCTCCCCATGAAGACCTCAGGAATTTTTCGAATCAAAGGTGTTGTTCAGCACTACGACTGGGGAGGTTTTGATTTTATCCCCGCCTTGTTGGGGCAACCGCATCCTTCCACCAAACCATGTGCCGAGCTCTGGCTTGGCGCGCACGGGGGAGGGCCCTCGATCGTGGAGTCGCAGGAGGGGGGCTTGTCTTTAGCGGAGTTGATTCATTCCTCTCCCGGCGAGGTTTTGGGCAAGAGGGTCGCGGAGCGTTTTCACAATTTGCTCCCGTATCTTTTTAAAGTTCTCGATGCGCGAAAAATGCTCTCGATTCAAGCCCACCCGACGATTGCTCAAGCGCTTGAGGGCTTCGAGGCCGAGGAGGCTGCTGGCGTTCCTCTCAAGGCGTCCACGCGAAATTACAAGGACCGCAATCACAAGCCGGAGGTGCATGTAGCCCTCACCGATTTTTGGATGCTCCACGGGTTTCGTCCGCTGGAGGAAATCGCTGCGAGCCTCCAGAATGTGCCGGAGTTGAGGACCCTCATGCCCGATTTCGGCACTCAACTGCAGGCCGCCGATCCATCTGCCAGGTCACCTCTCCTGAGGGAACTCTACGAACGCGTCATGACGATGCCACAAGTCGAGGTCGACAGTTTTCTGAATCCACTCATCGTCCGGCTCGAAAAAGAATCGCCAACAAACAAAGACCTGCCCGACTTTTGGGCCTTGCGCGCGGCGCGCGAGTTTCCCTTGCCGGATGGCCACCGCGACCGGGGCATTTTTTCCATCTACCTGCTCAATCTTGTTCGGCTCAAACCCGGTCAGGCGACCTATCAATCCGCTGGAACACTGCACGCTTATCTCGAGGGCGTGAATGTGGAGTTGATGGCGAACTCCGACAATGTGCTGCGCGGCGGTCTGACTCCCAAAAATGTCGATGTTCCTGAGTTGATGCGCGTGCTTCGTTTCGACGAGGGCAAAGTCGATATCATTCATGGACGGGATGCCGGAAATGGCGAGACTGTCTTCCCGACACCTGCGGAAGAATTTGAACTCAGCCGCATCCAGTGCGGACCAGACGAGACATACCAATGTGGCCAACGCAATGGGCCGGATATTTTGATTGTGATGGAGGGAGAGATTACCGCCTCATCCCACGGGGAAACGCTGCACCTGAAGGCGGGGGAATCCTTCTTTGCTCCCCAGCTCGCGAGCTATGAGATCAGTTGCCCAAGTGGAACGGCGGTTGTTTTCAAAGCCTCCGTGCCACGAGTGGAGTAGGGGACTCGCGGCAAATTTTATCAAGTCGACTCTGCGGCGCTGCCAAGCATTTCGAGGAGGAGAGACATTCTGGCCTCGAGGTCGATGGTCTCGAAAAGTGTGCGGCGGTGGATGGAGTCGGTAATGAGAGTCGATGCGATGAGGTCCGCGAAGGCTGAGTCGGAAATTTGCGAGTGCAGGTAGTCTGCGAATCCATTTTGCGTCTCCAGCCCTTCGGCAATCAGTTCCTCACAATTGTTCAAGATGCGAGAGCGGAGTTCCGCAAGATCGCTGTCATTTTGTTCATCCCTGAGGATGCGGATGTTCGCATGCGGCCTCGGCGTGTTTTTAAAGCCAGAGAATTGGATCCGTGAGAGACCTTGGAGGACGAGATTGGATGTTCCATCGTCATTCGTCACGCAGGCTCGAATGACACCGAGTCCACCGATTGGAGCGATGGTGGTGTCGTCGTAGGTGTGCGCGATGGCGAACATGCGGTTGCCGGCGAGTGCCGCCTTGGTCATTTCCCGGTAGCGCTCTTCGAAGATGTAGAGCGGCAGGAGGGATCCGGGAAAAATAGAAACCCATGGAAGGATCATGAGATCCGTGCGGTCGGGAAAATCCTCTTTGTCTTCGACATCCATTAACATTTATTACGAGCCGTGTTTCCGGCTGGATGCAAAAAACTAAAAAACTCTGGGAGTTCCCTCTTCCAGCAAACACACGCTGTCGAGGATGTGGCGCTCGGCGGCGTGGCGTATGAGGCGCTCGGGTGGTTCGTGGAGCGGTTCGTAACTCAGGCGGAAGGTGCCGAAATGCATGGGCACGAAAGTTTTTGCCTTGAGCTGGAGGAAGGCGTCGATCGCCTGCTCGGGATTCATGTGGACATCGCGCTTGGTCGGGGCGTCGTAGGCTCCGATGGGTAGGAGTGCGATTTCCACAGGCAGTCGTTCGCCGATCTCCGAGAAGCCCTCGAAATAGGCGCTGTCGCCACAATGGAAAACCGAGCGTCCGGCATACTCGATGTGAAATCCACCGAAGCCTCTGTGCGTGTCGTGGAGGACACGCGCGCCCCAGTGGCGGGCGGGAGTGAGAGTGACCTTGAGCGAGCCGAGTTCATACGACTGCCAGTGGCGCAATTCCTGCACATGGTTGAAGCCGAGACCATGAACGAGGCCGCCGACATTTTCGGGAACGACGATGGATTGGTCGCTGGCGACGGCGCGGAGTGTCTTGCGGTCGAGATGGTCAAAATGGGCATGGGTCACCAGCACGAGGTCGATTGCCGGCAGGTCGTGGATTTCCAGGCCGGGTTGCTTGATGCGCTTGATAACTTTGAGCCACTTGGCCCAATTCGGATCGATGAGCACGCTGTGCTCGTGGGTTTGGATGAGGAACGAGGCGTGGCCGATCCATGTGATACAAATCTGACCGGGCTGGAGTTCTGGAAAGACGGGCTTCACGCGGCGGCCCTCCCGCTTGGTGAACAGTGAGGGGATGACCACCTCCGCGAGGAAATTTCTTTTGTGCCATCCGCTGCCGAGCTTCATGTCCACATGGTTCTCGGGCTTGCGTCTTGCGGAGATTTTTCTTTCGATGAACTTCCGGACCATGTCTAAGACCACCCTCCATGATTGCTGAGCAAAAGCAAAGCCTGCGTGCAGAAGCCCGGCGCCTTCTGGCTTCGTTGCATGCGGAGCACAGACTTGCCGCCGCCCGGGAAATCCTCGCGATCCTCGAGCGCTGGACCCCATGGATTGAGGCGCGGACGGTTTGCGCCTTCAATGCCCTGTCTTCCGAACCGGACCTCCTCACGCCTTGGCCTACTTCCAAAAAGATCATCCTGCCGCGCGTCGCCGCATCCGGTCTCAGCCTGCATCTCGTGGAAAGCCCCGCTGAACTTGTGGAGGGTAGCTTTGGAATTCTGGAGCCTTGTATGAATGCGCCTCTCGCTGAGGAGAAGGCGGACCTCATTCTCATCC
>JBIKUM010000551.1:0-3133 GCA_044347585.1 Terrimicrobiaceae bacterium | reverse complement strand
GCTGGGCTTGCTGCGGAAGATGCTCATGAGCAGCGCGACGGCCGTCAGCGTCTTCTCGCCGCCCGAGAGCTGGCTGATGCTGCGGGGCTCCTTGCCCGGCGGCTTGGCGATGACCTCGATGCCGCTCTCGAGCAGGTCGGTCTGGTCGGTCTCCACCTTCCGCACGGTGCCGTCGGCGTCCTCGACCTCCTTCATGAGCGGCATGAGGCGAACCTCGGCCTTGCCGCCGTTGAAGAGCTTGCGGAACATGCCCGAATCGCCGCCGAAGTTGGATTGGATGCGGCCGAACACCTCGCCGAAGAGCGTCCGGCTGACCTCGTTGAGGCGTTCGATGAGTTCACTGAGTTGGCGGCACGCGGCGTCGATGTCGGCCACCTGCCTCACCAGGTCGTCGTTCTGCTGGGCCAGGGTCGATTCCTCCTCGATCGACTCGAGGTTCACGCTGCCGAGCTTCTTGATGGCGTCGCGGGCGGCGTCGATCCGCAGAGCGGCCTCGGCGGTGTCGATCCTCGCGACGTCGCCGCCGGCCATCATCTGCTGATACTCCGGGTGCTCGGCCTGCAGGTCGAGTTGCAGGTCGTCGTGCGAGCGTTCCTGGAGGTTCTCCCGCTTGACCTCGAGCTCGCGCTTCTGGAGTTCGAGGGAGTGCCACTCCCGCTCCACCGCGCTGAAGTCGTTGCGGGCCGAGTTGACGAGCAGGCCGATCTCCCGGACCTGCTGCTCGGCCTTCACGATCGCCTCGTGCGCGGCCTGGACCTCGGCGGTGAGCTGGATGACGCGGGCCTGCGCGACGGCGATCTGCTCCACCGCTTCGTCGATGGTCTGGCGGTGCTCGGCGATCCTGGCGTCGAGCCGCTGCACCTGGGTGTCGAGTTCACGGGCTTGCCGGCCGAGTTCGTCGCGGGAGATCTGCAGCCGCGAAAGCTCCCGCCTCGCCGCGCTGAGTTGCTCGGTGAATCGGCTCACCTCGACCTTGGCCGCCGTGGCCTGCTCCACCGCTGCGTCGGCGCGGATCTGGATGGTCTTGACCTCGGCCTCCAAGGCGGTCGCCGCGGTCTGTTCCTCCTCCTGCAGCCGCCCGAGGCTGTCGGCGCGGTCCTTGAGCTTGGCGCGATCCTCCTCGAGCTTGGCGAGACGCTCGCCGAGCTGGGCGGACTCCTGCTCGAGCGACTGGCGCTCGCGGCCGACGCGGGCGGCATCGGCCTCGAGCCGCTCGGCGCGGTTCTGCTCCGTCAGCGCCGATCGCTGTGCCTGCGCGAGCTCGTTGCGGGTGCGACCGGCCTCGGCCGACGCCGCGCCCGCCTCGGCGTCGAGCGTGCGAAGCTGCTCGCGCTGCGCGTGGAGCTGGGCGGCCAGGTCCGCGACCACCCGCTGGAGCGTCTCGAGCTCGATGCGACGGCGCAGGATGCCGGTGGACTCATCGGCCGCGCCCGCGCTGCCCGCGTGCACCCGCCCGTCGGCGTCGATCAGGCTGCCGCCCTGCCGGGTGATGAAGCGACACCGCCGACCGGCGAGGGGGCCGGCCGCCAGCAGCATCGCCGCGTCCACGTCGTCGACGAGGAACGTGCGACCCAGCAGCCGGTCGAGCAGGTCGTGCAGGCCCGCGTCGTCCATGTGGCCGGTCCGCGGCCGCACCACGCTGCGGAGCGAGAGCACCCGAGGCGAGGGCGAACCGTCGCCCGGCAATCCCGCCAAGGCCTCGCCAAACGCCTCTCGCTCCGATCGAGCCACGCCCGATTTGGGCAGGAACGCGACGCGGCCCTTGACCTGCGCGAAGTCCTCGCGGGGCGGCAAGGCCGCCATCGACTCGATCACCAACGCCTGGAGGTCGGCGCCAAGGGCGGCCTCGACCGCCGCGGCGGCGTCGGCATCCACGTCGGCACGGGTCTCGATGAGGTCGGCCAGCGGCGCGACCACGCCCGCAAAGCCCTTCCCGGCGTCGCGCACGGCGAGCACCTGTCGCACCGCCTGCGCGAACCCCGCCCGGCTTTCGACCATCTCCTGCAGCGTGGCGCGGCGGCTGTCGTTGCGGACCATCTCCTGATCCAGTTTCGCCACCTTGTCGGCCAACTCGCGGCGATCGGAGCTCAGCGTGCCGAACCGCGACTCGACCTGCTTGAGGCTCGCCTCGAGCGAGGCGACCCGCTCGGCGGCGGCCGCGGCTGCCGTGCGAGTCTGCGCCACCTGCGACTGGAGCGACTCCTGATCCTTGGTCACGCGGCCGGCCTTGTCGGCCAACTGGGCGATCTGCTCCCGCACCGCGTCGGCCCGCTTGGCATCGGACGCGATCGAGGCGAGCAGGCCGATGCGTTCGCGGTCGATGCGAGCGGCGGCCGCGCCCCGAGCGTGGGCGGCCTGACGCTTCTCGTTGAGCTCCTCGAGCACGGCAGCCCGCTGCTCGCCCGCCTGCGCCAAGCGTCCCTCCGCGCCGGCGACCTGAGCGGCCATCTCGGCGGTGGACTTCTCGTACTGCTCGATGGAGCGTTCGGTCTCCTGCCGACGCTGCTCGACGGCGACGAACCGATCGCGATCGAGCGCGGCCTGCCGCGTCGACTCGCCGATGGCACGCTCGAGCATGGTGCGACGCTGCGTCGCCTGCTGCTCGGCGTGAACCGCCGAAAGTCGCTCCTGCTCGAGGGCTCGGTGACTCGAGGCCGCCTCCTGCCTCGCCAGTTCCGCGCCCTGCCGGCCGGCCTCGAGGTCGGCCAGCTTGACGCCCGCGGCCTCGCGAACGCCGCCGAGTTCGTTGTGACGCGAGGCGATGGAGACGATCCGCTGCTCGAGTTCGTCGTACTGGTCGAAGGCGAGCGCGAGACGCCACGCCTTGAACTCGGCGTCGAGTTCCTTGAACTTCCGGGCCTTGGCCGCCTGCCCTCGCACGAGGCGCAAGCGACGCTCGGTCGAATCGAGCTCTTCCCTCGCCGTCGTGAGATTGTCCTGGGCCCGATCGAGCTTTCGCTGCGCCTCGATGCGACGCTGCTTGTACTTGGCGATGCCCGCCGCCTCCTCGAAGATCACGCGGCGTTCCTGCGGGCTGGCGAGGAGCATGGCGTCGACCTTGCCCTGCTCGATGATCGAATACGCGTCCGCACCGACGCCGGTGTCGAGGAAGAGTTCGCGGATGTCCTTGAGT
>JBIKUM010000597.1:0-3142 GCA_044347585.1 Terrimicrobiaceae bacterium | reverse complement strand
TCTTCAATCCCGGACGCAACGGACAGAGAAGCCGTATCGAGGGGAGGCACAACTACGAATCCGTCAGGAACACAATCTCGTCGATCACCGGAACCGCAGGGCCCGGGCCATTGCAGACCCCGAAAACATCGAGCGCACCCACATACGGGTCCACGTCGTCGCACACACTCTCTGTGTCGACGCACTCACTGGCGGCGTTGCAGACGCCGCGCGCGTCGTAGCTGCCCACGCAGTCGTCTTGGCTATCAAAAATGCCATCGTCGTCCCAATCCGCCTCCTCGAAAACGCTCAACAGCACGAGCAAGCCGCTCACCGTAATGAGGTTATCCCCATCGGAACCCGGGTCCCACGTGGATACATAATCTGACTGAACGTAAAGGTGAGTAAAACTCGCTCTGGCAAACAGCGAACAAATCAGGACGACACGGAGTCGCTTGAAATTATATTTAGCCATTTTTTGCTAAAAAACAAAAGCCATTTTATTCACCTCAGACTTTTTACATTACATCAACGCCGCCCCTCATCCGCAAGCTCTTGCAGATGCAATTAGACTAGAGCAACATGGCCATTAGAAAATGAACCTATATTGTTGCTTTCGGCTTTCATTTTCAACATCAACGAATTGATGAACTCGCCTACAAAGGGAGTTGAAGCTCCCAGGTGAATCGTCTGACTCTCCGTGGCTTATCATAGGGACCAAACTGCTCCGTGATCCCACTCAAATAGATAAGAACCATATCAAAAGAAATCGTAAAACCGGGATCAAGAGTGAACGCTCTACCGTTCGCTCTTCTCCAATCCTGAAAAGACTGATAACTTGTCATATCAATGCCCTCGTAGCCGTAAAAAATCAATACCCATTTATGAATCAATTGTATTTTTTCCTCGTCCGTCACGAGGTACTGATTTCGAGAAATCCCATAGCTCTCCCAAAGTGCCTCTAGATTTTTGATTTCACTTGTCTTATACTTACCCAAGACACGTTTAACCCAAAACCGCACGTGACAAAACAGCCATGCCACACCTATGGATTGGTGGCATTCCGCTACCAAGATTGCCTTGTATTCCTTAACTGAAGGTCTCATGTGTTTATATGGTTTCTTGCAATTATAGCTAAAAATCATTGGCATTAATAATCAAAAATCCCGCTGACGTTACGCTGAACACCTCGAACCCCGACGAATCAACGGGTTCAAAGGTCTTCCTTTGTCAAGGTTGACCTTCTGTAGTGCCGCTGCTGATGCGAGTAATGAGGAAAGTCTACAGATGTGTCCGGCATAACTTTTTTGCATCGCTGAGTTTCAATCCGAACTGACCAATGAGTTGGGCAAAGAGGACTTTGATTCTTCTGCGCCTTAGTTCATGACCACGTCAATAACCACTTGTTCCTTCTGGCACGAGCGTTAAGACACCTCGAGTTTAGCCTGGTAGTTGGTAAGCAAATCCGTATTCACCTCTTTGGAGGTGTACCTACGGTAACCCACAAGTTGTTTTCCCTTCGGTGTATTCATCAGAGGGCATATCCTACAGGCATTTTACATCATGTACGACTCCAGGTGTTATCTGCATGTACTGGAATACACCGTGCTGGCTCGTGAGTAGGTGCAGTTTGTAGCCAAAGAAATACCTCTTGACCACAGCAGAGTACTCTTTCCTCAGTGCATTAAATGCATCCTCCCAACATAAAGCGAAACTCCGTTCACGACTTTTCTTCACTAGAAGACAAGGCAATTAGGCAACAATCAAGATGCAGGAATCAACTCCTAACGTCATTTTGATCCGCTGGGTGAGCTAAACGATGAATACCTGCAATTGACGGCGCTCGCGATTGAATCCGTGTTCGGCCGATGAGTTCTAGAAACCGACTTCGCTAATCCGTGCGCAAATTGCTGAAAAACCAGTCGTAACTGTCAATGCACGCATACTTGGCAGTAATCACAAGGGTAATCACTTGCAGATCACTCATCCTTGCCTTTGTCGGATAAAAATGGAAATTCCCGTTATCATCGGTGTCATTTCTGAATACATCGACGGCATACACAAGAGTCATTCTGCACATCGCTCTTAGGTCGTGCATGGCGCTCGTTGTTTTGATTTTTTCAAATTTAAAGCACTGAAAATCAGTCATGCGTGCGTACTTTTCTCTATTACTTATTCACAAGTTCAATGGCACAACGCGATCTGTTTATGTTTGTAGTTCCCCGGAATGCCCAACATTAACCAAGTTGTCCAACTCACTATGGCACCCGCATGATACTCGAAAACCCCTTTCATCGATTGGGCCTCGTTGCCGATGTGGACACCAAGAGCTTTACAAAAAGACTTGGACTGGCCAAAGCTCTGCTCGCAGCAGAAATGCCGCTCGAGTTCAAGCCCGACCTGGCGTTCCTCGGTTGCATGCGAAATTCGAAATCCCTTGAGCATGCAGAGCGAGAATTGCAGACAGCAATGGGAAAAGTCCAACATGGTGTCTTATGGTTCACAAGTTCCGGCGTGGTGGATGAGATAGCCCTTGATCAACTTCGATTAGGTCAGTTCAACGAGGCCTTAGCCGTCTGGGAAAAGGCGTGTGCTCGGCCGGAAATCACCGCGAATTACGTCTCATGTCTGAACAATGTCGGGACCCTTCAGTTGTTCCTTGCCCTTGCCAACCCACTGCAGAATTTAAGTGTTGACGAGCGTCGGGCTTACTTCTTGAACGGGATAGAAAACAAGGTTGCCTTATTGACAAAGCCTACGTCCCGCATTCAACGGGGCTTTTTTGAATCGATTGGCGACGAGATAATTGCTGGTCAGCCTGACAAGATCAAGGAGACCTTCAAGGAGAACTTGCAGCGATTGATTGACGCCGCAAACCACCACGGGCTGAAGTTGACCGTCGCAGATTGGGCAGACAGAATTGCAGGTCAAGGTGAACTTGCCGCAGAGCTTTTGGCGCCATTCCAGGGGGAGATTCGAGCGCGCATTGAAAGGCTTGTGTCGGAAACAGAAGACGAGGTCGAAAAAGGAGGGGTAACCGCATACGAAGCTGCGAAACGCCTGACGTTGGAGGCCCCTGAGTTGCTTCAGAACTACAAAAACGTTGCTTCGGCAGGAGACGTCTTTGTAGATGCCCTGGCTGATAAAGTCGCCGAAGCCGTGC
>JBIKUM010000402.1:0-3145 GCA_044347585.1 Terrimicrobiaceae bacterium | reverse complement strand
CCTGATCCAGCAGGGCTACCTGCAGCGCACGCCGCGCGGACGGGTGGCGACGGCCAGCATCTGGCGGCATTTCGGGCTGACGTCGCCGAACACCAATCCGAATGGCGCCCTCTGGGAGCCCTGAGGTGAAACCGTCAGGCACCGCCGACGCTGCTCCCGCGATCTGCTTCATCGTCACCTGCAAAGGGCGTCTGCATCACCTGCGGCAGACGCTTCCGACACTCGTGACACAGGCCGGGGCCGAGTGTGTCGTAGTGGACTATGACTGCCCCGACCATGCCTATCTCTGGGTGAGCGAGCACTTCCCGAATGTGCGGATAGCTCGCGTTCTTGACGCACCGACGTTCAACCTGTCGCGGGCGAGGAACATTGGTGCCATGGTGGCCAAGGCACCCTGGCTCTGCTTTATCGATGCCGACATCGCGCTCGCAGGCGATTTTTCCGTCCGCGTCATCCCGATGCTGCTCGCTGACCACTTTTTATCGTCCGCAGCCGATGCCCTGGGATGCCTGTGGAACAGTGATCTGTCCGCGCGACCGTTTCATGGCGGTCGAGGGCTACGACGAAGCGATCGAGGGCTGGGGCGGGGAGGACGATGATCTGTATCGTCGACTGATGTTGGCCGGTTGCCCGTCAGGCGCATTCCCCGGTGAACTGCTGGCGACGCTGACCCATCACGACAGCGAGCGAGTCGAGCACTATGCAATCAAGAACCGCTGGCTCAATCAGCGCGTCAATTTTCTCTACCTGCACATCAAGTACGACCTCGAACGCCAAGTCGGGCCGCAAGCTCTGACTCTCGCCGCGCGCCGCAACATTCACGCCGAAGTGGCGCGCACGCTGCTCGCGGATGCCGAGCGTGGCGCGACGAGTTCGCGCATCGAGGTCAACATCCCCGATCGGATCGAAGTGCCGCTCGACCCCCGCTGGCGGCTCAAGCGCCAATGGGTCTACACGATCGAAAGCAACGCCGAGGCAGCGGCGCCGATACCACCGCTCGCGCCAGACTTGACCGCCTCCGCCTTCCCGGCCTCGGCGTACCTGGCTGCCCATGCCGTGGCCAAGCTGCACCTCGGCTGTGGCACGCGCGTGCTCGATGGATGGCTGAACGTCGACATTGAACCTTGCTCACCACAAGTGCTGCGCCTGGACGCGACGCAGCCATTTCCATTCGCCGATGCCTCCTTCGACTATCTGTTCAGCGAACACATGATTGAGCATCTGAGCTATCCGCAAGGGCTGCAAATGCTCACCGAATGCCGGCGCGTGCTCAAGCCCGGCGGCGTGTTGCGCATTGCCACGCCCGACCTGGCCTTTCTTGTCGCCCTCTACGGTACCGGGAAATCAGCACTGCAGAATGCATACCTTGAATGGGCGCGCGCGCGTTTCATCGCCTGGGCACCGGAAGCCAGCGATACCTTTGTCATCAACAACTTCGTCCGCGACTGGGGGCACCAGTTCGTTTACGACGCCAAGACGCTGCATCGTGCCTTGCACGATGCCGGTTTCACCGCCCCCGTCGCCTGTGAAATCAATACCAGCAGCCACGATGCACTGTGCGGGCTGGAGCATCTGGAGCGCATGCCCGAGGGCTTTCTCCGCCTGGAGACAATGATCTTCGAGGCCGCCAGAGGCTGACGCGCGCGCATGTTCTCCTCGACGCTGAACAAGCTGGCAAACCATCATGGCTCCGACAAGGGCAGCACGGTGGCCGACCGGCATCGCTATGCGCAGTTATACGATGTGCTGTTTCACAATGAGCGCGACAGCGCCCGCAAGGTCGTAGAACTCGGACTGGCGCGAGGCGGCCCGGAGGCGCCGATAGGCGGCGCGGTAGAGCGGCATTGCGGCTCGCCCAGCGTGGCGATGTGGATCGAGTACTTTCCAAAGGCAGCGATCTACGGCTTCGACATCACCGACTTTGCCCACCTTGAAAAACATTTCGAGCGCTTCCGCTTCCTCCGCGGCGACTGTGGAAATCCTGTCGATCTTGCGCGCCTTGCGGCGCTGACGGGCAATGACGTCGATATCATCATCGACGATGCCTCCCATGCTTCGTTTCACCAGCAGCTGGCACTGCGCGAGCTGTTCGGCTCCCTGCGCAGCGGTGGCCTCTACGTGATCGAGGATCTACACTGGCAACCGCCGCACATCGAATCGCGGTTGCCTCCGACACCCAAAACCATGGACTGGCTGGCGGCATTTCGCGAAGGCACCGGCCTGCTGTCGAGCGTATGGACCAAAGAGGCGATACATGCGCTGTTCGGCACCGTGGCCTCGGCCGTCGTCCTCACCGACCTCCAAGTCCCGGGAAGCCGGTATCGCAACGCCTTGGCGCTGCTGCGCAAGGCCTGATCCAGACCATGCAGAGTTTCGACGTTTTTGACACCCTGATCGCGCGCAAGTGCATCTGGCCGCAGACAATCTTCTCCCTGGTCGAACAGCGTATCGGATCGCCAGGCTTCGCTTCCCTGCGCATGAAGGCCGAAGCCGGACTGCAGGGCACGGAACACACCCTCGACGATATCTATCGCCGCATGGTCTCCGATTGCGGCGTTGGCCGCGAACTGGCTGACCATGCGCGCTCCGTGGAACTGGCTGCCGAGATGGAGAACGTCATCCCGATCGCGGCCCAGCTGCAGCTCGTGCGCGACGGCGACCTCTTGATCAGCGACACTCCGCTACCGACGGAGTTCCTGGCAATGCTGCTGGAACGAGCCGGCCTGCGCCGCACGGTGTCGATCTGGCGCAGCGCCAGAGGTAAATCCGGCGGCGAGACCTGGCGCACGCTCGCCGCCACCGGCCTCGAATTCACGCACCATGGCGACAATCCACACAGCGACGGCGCCGCGCCGCGCCAACACGGCATTCGCGCCGAAGTCATCGCCATGGCGGCCCCGACCGAGGTCGAACAATTCCTCTTGCAACGCGGGTGGACCGGCACGGCGCTCATCGCGCGGGCGCTGCGCCTGGGAATCGCGGAGCGCGACGAGACCGCCGCCAACCTGTGTCAACTCCAGGCCGGCATCAACGTGCCGATCCTGCTCATCGCCTCGATGCAGCTCGTGCAGCTCGCCACATCGGCCAAATCCGCCGCTGATCGCCTGCTGTTTTCGAGCCGCGACTGCCACGCCTGGTTGCGACT
>JBIKUM010000344.1:0-2936 GCA_044347585.1 Terrimicrobiaceae bacterium | reverse complement strand
AATTTTGTGACCCATGTCCTTGCAGAGCGCCAACTGGAAGCCCGCTTTGCATCGCGTCAAAAGCGAGGGAATCCAGAGCGGGGTCGTCGTTTGCTGGCGGAGATCAGACAACGGGTGTCGTAGAAAGTCAGAGCCAGAAAGTTCATAATTTCCTCAGAGGGGTCGGTCCAGAGTATTGACGCATTTTTTAGCCGAGTTTCCGAGTTGCCATACTTGTCTTGCTCTGAGGTGCAGATGCCGACGAGGACGTCGGCGTTCCAGTCGAGAACTTTTCTCCGTGTCTTGGTGTCTCCGTGAGAGGCTTGCCATGCAGGTGATGTGGTGGAACCGCCGTGGAGATTATGCCGCATTTTTCTCGGCTTTCAGCCAAGAAATGGATTGCGTTCCGTGCTGTTCTGAATAAAAATGTAATGCGTTCCATAAATTAATGAATCAGCAGATTTTTGAATTGAGTCGTCAAATGGTGAGGCAGACTCGTCGTCCGTTTCGCCGGTATCTCATGGAGCGAGACCCGTTCGTTAGTCGTTGCACGATGATTACCGGACAAAGAGGTGTCGGAAAAACCACTTGTCTGGTTCAGCATCTCGTGGATTGTTATCCGGACTATGCTTCCTCAATGCGATGCCTGTATCTGCCTGCTGACCATTTTGTAGTGGCTCAACAGCCACTCTATGAGATCGCAACGGATTTTTGCAATGGGGGTGGCGAGTTGCTCTGTCTGGATGAAGCTCACAAAAACCTGAATTGGTCGCGTGATCTCAAAAGCCTCATCGATACACTGCCATCGCTTCGCGTGGTTGCCTCTGGAAGTTCCATGTTGCAGTTGCAGAAAGGAAGCCACGACTTGAGCAGGCGGGTTTTAATCAATCGCCTCGAAGGCCTTTCCTTCCGGGAATATCTGGCGATTTGCCATGGCCACGACTACTCGCCGATTGGTCTCTCCGAGATCATTGGAGGTCACGAAGTCGAAGCACCTCGCATCGCGGAAGATCTGCGGGCCAAGGGGCTGCATGTCCTGGCGGAATTTCGCGAGTATCTGGCTTGGGGTTTCTACCCTTTTTTTCTTCAATTTGCTGATAAGAAATCGTTTCACATTGCCCTTGAGCAAAGCATTCATGCGGTGATCGAAAGCGACTTGCCGGCGATCTACCCAGCAATGACAGGCAATAGCATCGCACGAATCAAGCGGCTTCTCTCGGCTTTGGCCGCGAATGTGCCTTTCACGCCGGATCTCAATAAACTCAGAGGTCTGCTGGGCATTGGTGACGACCGGACGCTCAAGGATTATATGCAATGCCTTCAGGATGCTGGACTCATAATGGCAATCACTAAAGCAGGAAAGGCGTTGCGAACTATGGAAAAGCCGGATCGCATTTACCTCGGGGATCCCAATATTGCCCATGCACTTGCGGCCACCAGCGACCCTGATTTAGGGGCGCTGAGGGAGACCTTTTTCTGCCGAATGGTTTCTTCTGCGCACCATGTGGCATCCGGCGACAAAGCCGATTTTCTTGTGGATGGAAGCCTAACTGTGGAAGTTGGCGGTAAGAACAAAGGGCATGAACAAATAATTGGAAAAGAAAACGCCTGCCTTGCCTTGGATGATCTGCCTGTTGGCTCGGGGAATCGTATACCACTTTGGCTCTTTGGTTTCTTGTATTGATTTTCACAAATGTGTCAGTTTTGGGGTCAGAGAAGTCCCGTGTATTGACGCATTTTTTAGCCGAGTCTCCGAGTTGCCATACTTGTCTTGCTCTGCGGTGCTGTTGCCGACGAGGACGTCGGCGTTCCGGTCGAGAACTTTTCTCCGTGCCTTGGTGTCTCCGTGAGAGGCGTGCGCCGCAGGCGATGTGGTGAAACCGCCGTGAAGATTATGCCGCATTTTTATCGGCTTTCAGCCCAGAAATGGATTCACCCCCCTTGCTGACCCCTCTGACATCGGCATGGTGCTTTAGCAAAGCCAACGAGGACATTGGCGCTCCCATACCAGCCGCAAGATTGCGAAATCTATTCATTTCAAGCCAAGCATTCATACAATTAATATAAAAAGAATGACTTGCTTTAATGAATAGATGTTTTATTCTATTCACATGAGCGAACTCGTTTCAAAAATTCGCCTGCAGTTTCTTTCCCGAGGTGTGCTTGGGGCTCGAGATTTGGCGGAGGCTTTGAAGGTGAGCCAACCGACGGTTTCACGGGCCTTGTGCAGCATGGGCGCGTCTCTTGTGCGGATCGGACGCGGGCCAATGACGCGCTACGGGTTGGCTTCGCCGATTGGCGATCGAGGGCATTCCTGGCCACTCTACCTGATCGATCCCCTTGGCGCTCCCAGAGAAATCGGCGTCCTGCATTCGCTTGCCGGTCCCGCTTGGTGGCTGGAATCAACATCCGGCCTTCCTTGGCAGTCGCTGACCGGCAGCGAATTTTTGGATTCCATTTTTCCCGGCCTCCCTTGGTTTCTCGACGATTTACGCCCCCAAGGCTTTTTGGGGAGAGCGTTCGCACGAAGGCATGGAACCTTGCTTGGCATGGGAAACGATCCCGTCAACTGGTCTGAGCGCGCGGTTGCCGAATCCCTCTTGAGGTTCGGCGGTGACCTTCCGGGTGGTTTTGTCCTCGGACGCGAAGCCCTCGCGGGCGCGCTTCAGTCGTTTCACCATGAGACGATTTCGGCGGACTCGCGAAAGGAAGACTACCCTCGCCTCGCCGCAGATGCTCTGGCGGGTGGATTGCCAAGATCATCCGCAGGCGGGGAACAACCGAAATTCACGACAACTGTCCAAAAAGATGATGGTCCACATTCCGTCATCGTGAAATTTTCTCCACCGCTTTCAACACCCGAGGGTGAACGCTGGGCGGATTTGCTGGCGGCCGAGGCGATGGCATCGAGCGTCCTGGCCGATGCAGGCTTCCACGCAGCGGAAATCGAGTGCATT
>JBIKUM010000096.1:0-9085 GCA_044347585.1 Terrimicrobiaceae bacterium | reverse complement strand
GAGGTCACACGCTTTGACCGCACGCAAAATGGAGGCCGCATTCCCTTTGTATCCCTGAGTGCGCACGATGCGGCCTTTTTTGGAGAAATGAATACGCCTTGGAGCGATGCGGCAGAGCGGCTTCACTCGAAGGGCTGGCTGCAAAGGAGGGATGCCGACCGCCTGGCTTCGCTTTGGCGCTTCGGTCGTCTGATTGCGAATACGGATATGCATTATGGGAACGCAGCCCTCATTCTCAGCGAACGACCACCTCTCCAGCTTGCCCCGGTTTACGACATGTTGCCCATGGCCTACCGCCCCGGCGCTGAAAACATGATACCCGGACTCTCCGATGACGCGCTCGCCGTGGCCCGCTCGGAGATCGCCGCGACACCGGAACGCGAACTCGCCGCAAAATTTTGGAGGCATGTCTCGAACGCCGCACAAATCTCGGAATCATTTCGAAAAATTGCCACCGCCCACGCCGCCGCGCTTTTAGGCTGAAACTTCCAACGGCCGGCCCACCGTGTTAGGAGGGCTCAACGGTAAAGATGGCGGTGAAACGGCTGATAGTATCGGTGCTTGTTGTAGTATCTCTGGTTTGAGTAGAAGCCCCTGTCGGGGTAGGCATTCACTCCTTGGATGTATTGCAGGCTTCCTCCATAGAGGTATTTCCCATTGAACATGTAGCGACTGTTATAAAACCGGTCGATGTAGTGGAACCGACCGCTTTCGTAGCGTCCGCCGGTGTAATAACTGCCATTCCAGAAGTAGGCGTTCCCCGTGTAGCCGCTTGGGATCGAGGACACCCCGCCGTCGGGAAGGACCTTTCCAAAGGGATATTCGCTGAATGTGCACGAGACCAAGAATCCCGCGAGCGCGGGCAGCGCGATTTTAAGCAGAGAGCGCATAGTTAGGATTTGCGCACGGCATTCAAAAGGGCGTCAGACAAAACCATCACGCCCGCAACCGCCAAAAGGAAAAAAACTATAGTTCTCATAGTCCGAAGGTCGCCAAGCGGAGTCGTGCCTGCCATGGGGGAATTGCCCCAACGAGCGACCACAATTCGACGAAATTGTAACATGGAAGCTCTTTGGTCACCACAGACCCGCTGGCTAATAGGAACACGCTTTGAAGCCCACTTTCACAATGCCTCGCTTCGTTTTTCAGATCGTTGGAATGGCTGCCGTTCTTTTGATTTTTTTGAGTTCGGCGCAGGCACAGGGCACTAAAAAACAGGAGCCGCTGGTGGCAACCGCCGGCCTGACAGCAAACGAGTTGTTCGAGCAGGCGCGGACATTGTTCAACCAAAAGAACTACAAGGACGCGCTGGAAGCCTACCTGAAATTCAAGGCCGAATTCAGCACATCCCCCGATGCCTCAAAAGCACTGCAAGACTCGCTTTACCCGCTCGCGATGTGCTTTGTGCAGCAGAGTCGCTTTGCCGAAGCGGTTCCCGCCATCACAGAAGCGCTGGAAGCAAAACCGCCTCTCTCTCCGCAACAGATTCAGGAGCTCACCTTCTGGCTGGGCATTGCCAACTTGCAAAACCAAGACCAAGCCGCCGCTCGCGCCGCGTTGGAAAAATTCATCGCACTCTTCCCGCCGGGAGCTGAAAAAAATCCCCTCACGATCCGCCAGAATCCTGTTGCGACGCGACTCAGCGAGGCCCGCATGCTGGTCGGCACTTCTTGGATTCTGGAACAAAATTATCGCGAAGCAGCGGATTACTACGCGGCCCTGAAACCCTCACTCGGCGCGGAGATACGAGGCCGGGCGGTCATTTACCAACTCCACGCGCTGCTGCAACTCGGAGACAACGACGCCGCCATGGCGGTGGTGAACGAGGAATTCCCCCGAATGCAGGACATTCCTCAACTCATCTCCTTTCAAACCCTCACACTGCAACTGGGGAATCACTGGCTCGAGAACGGAGAGTTTCGAAAAGCCATCATCTGCCTTCAGCGCGTCTGGCCGCGCGAGCGATTACTCAAGCACCAAGCCGCGCGCCTGGAGGAATTGCGAACACGGCTTGCCGCAGTCGGCGCCACGGACGACTCCTACCAGAAAATCCTCTACACGCGTCTGGTGAACGAAGTTCAACGCGAGACGGAAAACTTCCAGAAAATCGAGAACTTCGACACGGCCCTGCGATTTCGTCTGGCCGTCGCTTATCTTCACATGAAGCGCCATCGCGAGGCAGCGCTCAGCATGTCCGCGATGCTCAAGGAACTTCCACCGGACAAGTTGACCGAACAGGCCGCTATCAATGTCGTCCGCTGCTGGAGCGCCTTGGAAGACTGGCCCCAAACCATCGAGGCCGCGAAGGAATTCACACTCAAGTTTCCCGAGTCACCTCTCCTGCCGCAGGTCTATCTCATGCAAGCCGAGGCGCTGCAATCCAGCCTCCGCTACGACGAGGCCTCAACGGCCTTCGAGGAGATCGCCAAGCGTTTTCCAAACTCCGAATCCGCCCCGAGGGCAACTTTCCTCAAAGCTTTCTCGCTGCTTCAGGCGGAAAAAAACGCTGACGCCGCAAAGGCATTCGAAGACTTCCTGACGAGATATCCGAAGCACAGCCTCGCTGACAGCGGCGCCTACTGGCTCGGCATGACCTACTCGTTCGACAAGCAGTTTGAGAAATGCCGCGAACTGATGGATGCCTACCTGCAAAAGCATCCCAAGGGCCTGCATCGAGGCTCGGCCGTCTTCCGCAAAGCCTATTGCTCTCAACAGCTCGAACGATACGGCACAGCGGTCGATGAACTCCACGACTACCTCGAAAAATTCCCCGGCGAGCCCGAAAACAGCGAGGCCCGCGTCCTGCTTGGCAACGCCCTAATGAACGAAGGCTTTGTCCCGGAAGGGATCGCGGCTTTTAGAGAAATTCCCTCGACGGACACCAAGCCCTACGAGGAGGGAGTCTTCCGCACCGCCGAGGCCCTCAAGCTTCTTGAGGACTATGAACAATACCGCACCCTCATGCAGGATTTCGCCAAGAACCACCCTCGCTCGCCACGGGTTGCCGAGGCGATTGCGAATCTGGGCTGGTATTACCGAAAGCAAGAGCAACCCGCGAAAGCCCGCGAAATCTACTGGCAGGCGATCCGCGACCACGGCAACGACCCCGAAATCCGCTCGGTGGACGACCTCTTTCCCTCGCTCGCCCGTCTTTACAGGGGACCTGCGGAGTCCGCCGAATACCTCGCACTCCTTGGCGACCTGCTCGCCGAAGCGGGCACCGAGAAAAAGGACACCCTTCGCATGCGTCTTCTACACGCCCAAGCGCAGACGCTGAAAAAATCCGATCCCAAGCGCTCCCAAGCCCTCCTGGTCGAGGCGGCGTCCTTGGCCGATGTGCGCGAAGCCAATCCCGCCCTGCTCGTTGATTTTGGCAATGCCCTGCTGGAGTCCGGCCAGACGAAGCAAGGCGAGGAAATGCTACGCGACGCGCTGCGATGGAACCCCCGCGCAATGCAAAAAGACCGCATCCTCGCCGCACTCGGGGAACTGGAATTGAAGAATGGCAACGAAAAGGCCGCGCTGGATTGGTTCAACCGCTTTGAACGCGAAAATCTCGGCACCCAACTCTTCGCCCCCACGATGCTCTCAAAGGCCAAGCTCCTCCAGAAACGCGGACGCCTCGCCGAGGCGCGGAGGGTTCTCGAAGAGGTGCTCAAAAATGAAGCTACATCCGGCGAGAAAAAGGCCGAGACACTATGCCTCATCGGCGACCTGCACATGGCCGAGGAGAATCCCAAACTCGCCATCCCCTACTACCAGCGCGTTTACCTCATGCACGGCCGCTGGAGACCATGGGTGGCCCGCGCCTACGCGCGCAGCGGCGAGGCATTTGAAAAAATCCAAGATTCCACCGCAGCTCGCCGCACCTACAGCGAATTCCTGTCCAAAACCGAGCTCGAGGATTTTCCGGAATCGAAAACCGCCCAAGCGCGTCTGCAGGCTCTTGGCGGGCCTCTGCCTTCAAAATCCGGTGAAAAAACAAACCCGTCGGAGGAGTCACCCGAACAAGGATGAAACGCACACTCCTCATCCTTCTCGCCGCGACATCGATCGGCCACGCGCAGGATGTGCTCGAAATGAAAGCGGGCAACCGCCGCGTCGGGAAAATCATTTCGGCGGATGAGAAATTCATCCGCTTGCAACTCGATATCCCGGCACAGTCGGGATCCGCTCTGCAGGCGGCTCCGTCAATCGCCTTGCCGAGAAATGATGTTCAAGCGATCGATTTTGCAATCGATACAAGCCGCGACAGAGTCGTCCACTCCGCAGCAATTCAGGACATTCCCGCCCTCGAACAGCATTGGGAAAAATTCTGCCCCTGGCTCGATTTTCCCCGCTCCCCGTCGGCATCCATCGGCTCTGCGCTCGGAAACGCCCTGCTGGCAACCAAGGAACGAAAGAATGCCGACAAGGCGCTCGAGTTGTTCACGCTCATAGAAGAAAAGGCATGGCAGGCATCGGACAAAGCCCGCGCCCGCGAGGGACGACTCCGCGCCATGACCGCCACGGGCAAGGCCGCAAAAGCCATCGAGGAAGCAAAAACCCTCGCTGCGGAAACGGAGGATCCTGAAATCCTCATCGAAGCGAACTACCTCATGGCCCAGGCTGCGGAAAAATCCCTGCGCGCCTTCCTGAAGGAAAACCCTCGCTGGGACATCGACCCCGCCGTGATCGACGAGCGCCACCAACTGCACCGACGGGCGTTGGAGCTTTACCTCTACCCGTCACTTTTCTTTGGCACAAATAACGAGAAAGCCGCCCGAGGCCTCTGGGGAGCCGTGGGAATCTATCGCACCAGCGACGAGACCCAACTGGCCATCGAAACCTCCCGCGACATTCTCGCCTTTTATCCGGCAACGCCGGAAGCCGAGCAGGCGCGAACTTATCTCGCCTCACTCAAGCCCGATCAACTCGCCGTGGATTGGGAAACCGAAGCCAAAAAGGAGCTACAGGCGGGAACCGCTCCCAGCCAAGCACCCCCGACCGCCGAACCATCACCATCCCCGCAGCAAACGCCAAAGCCCGCCAAAGAAAAAAAGAAGAAGCCGAAAGACTCATGAAAAACATCCACAAAACACTCCTCGCATCCGCACTCCTCGCAATAGCCGTGGTCTCCGCCGCACCGCCCGCATACGCCGAAGACAAGCAGTCCCAGCCCGCCGCGGCCAAGCAACCGAAGGACAAAACACTCCTCGATACCTTCTACGCCGGCGGCGCGCTCATGTGGCCGCTCCTCGCCTGCTCGATCGGCACGGCGGCCGTGGCTGTGTATTGCATCCTACAGATCAACAGCAGAAAAATGCTCCCCCATGCTCAGGCCGAAGCGATTGGCCAATTCATGCAGGTGCGGGACGCATCCTCCGCCTACTCGCTCTGCCACTCCCAGCCGAATGTTTTCGCCAACACGATGGCGGCGGCCTTGCTCAAGGTGAACTTCGAACGCGACCTCGCCAACAAGGCCTCCATGGAGCAAGCCGCCAGCGAAACCCTCGCCAACGAGGAAACCAAGCTCAACCTCTGGGTAAACTACCTTAATGTCTTTGCCACAATCGGCCCCATGCTCGGCCTCCTCGGCACAGTCACCGGCATGATCGCGAGCTTCGACATGCTCGCAGCCGGAAAATCCGAACCCGCAGACCTCGCAGGCGGCATCGGCGAGGCCATGATCACCACCGCAGGCGGCCTCTTCGTCGGCATCCCAGCCATGTTCCTGTATTTCTATTTCCGGAATCTTCTCCAAATCAACATGGCGAACATCCAGAAACGTGTCACCTTCATGCTCGATCTGCTCAGCGGCGAAATAAAAATCGAGTCCGCCGACTACGCGCACGCCCCGGAATAACCCCACGCGCCACGCCTCATGAAGCTTGCTAAAAAACAAGAGGACGAGATCGGCTTTCAACTCGCGCCGATGATCGACATGACATTCCTCCTGCTCATTTTTTTCATGGTGACCACCAAGATTTCCAAGGAGCAGGTGAATGTGGAAATCAAGCTCCCGACGGCCTCGAACGCCTCGATACCGGATGATCTTTCAAACCGCGACATCATCAGCATCGATAAGGACGGCACCTACTACATAGGCCAAACCCCTGCCGATAAAAAGCAACTCACTACCCACCTCAAGGAGCGCTTCAAGGTCACCCCTCCCCTCCGCCTCTATGTCCGCGCAGACAAAAACACGCCCGGCAAACAGATCAAGGAACTCATGCGCATCGCCAGCGAGGCCGGTGCCGTGAATGTCATTTTCGGAACCTACCAGGACTGACGCCCTCCTTTTCACCCTCTCATGCAAATCCGTCGAAAAGATGTCCAGACCGTCGAAATGCAGATGGGACCCATGATCGACATGGTTTTTCTGCTGCTCGTTTTTTTCATGGTCTCCGCCAAGCCCATCAAACAGGAGAGCGACATCAACATCGGGCTCCCCGGCACCGTCGCCCAAGAGGAGGCCCTTGAAATCCCAGACGAGCAACGCATCCAAATTCAACCGAACGGGCAGGTTGTGCTCAATGACCAACCGATGGACTCCCCCGCGAGCGCCGAGATGCCCGCCCTACTCTCGACGCTGAAGCGATTCAAGGAATCCGCCGACTCCAACAAAACCGAGGCTCTCATCACAATCGATGCGGATGACGCCGCCAACCACGAGCGCATCGTGCAGGTGCTCAATGCCTGCGCGCAGGCGAAAATCACCGGCGTCACATTCGCCGATGCCGGAGAGGAGGAGTGAACATGGCCGCCATTGAATCATTTCTCTCCGAAAGCGCCGCAGCCAAGAAACGCCGATGGGCCATGCTCTCCTCGATTCTCATCGGAGTCATCCTCCTTCACCTCGCTGCCGGCGTGGTTGCGGGCATCTTCGTCGTTGCAAAATACATCTTCCCGCCACCCGCGAATTTCGTCGTCCAGCGCGACATCCGCCTCCCGGCAAAAAAACGCGAACACAAAATGAACATGGCCGCGCTCGACGCCATCGCACCGAAACCAACCTTCAACGACAAACTCCAAAGCAGCCGCCCGACTGCTTTTTCCCTGCCCGCAGTGCCCGACCTGCCACTCGACCAGATGCTGCCACTGGACCCGTCCCAAATCATCGCCGATCAAATCTCCTCCCTCAGCACAAGCGAGGCGATGGGCGCGGGCGCAGGCTCCGCCGCCACCGGCAGCGGTGGATTCGGAAAAGGCATGAGCTTTCTCGGCATCCAATCCGATGGCCAACGCGTCCTCCTCATGTTCGATGTCTCGACCTCGGTTAAAACTAAAGCTGAAAAAGCAGGCGTCCCTCTAGCGAAAATCAAACTCGAAACCATCGAACTCATCAAAAAACTCCCCATCACCTCCCGCTTCGGAATCATCCAATTCTCGCGAAACTACAAACCTTTCAGCGAGGAACTCGTCCCCGCCACCAACTCAAACCGCGACGCCGCCACCGCCTGGGTCGAAAACGAATGGGTGGAATCCGGCATGATCCCCTCCTCCGGCAAGGGCATCTCCAGCCCGAACGGCGTCATCGGCGTCCTCGAACTCGCCGCCAAAATGAAACCCGATGTCGTCTTCCTCATCTCCGACGGCAGCTTCCAATCATCCCTCAACCCACAAGGCATCCCCTGGAACGATTTCAAAAAAGCCGCCGACTCCGTCAAAGACGCCTCCGACGACCCCTGCCGCTTCAACTTCATCACCTTCGAAGCCTCCGAAGAAGACACCAAAGAACTCAAACGCATCTCCAACCGCAACGGCGGAAAAACCATCGAACTCAAAAAATAACCACCCGCAACCAACATCCCGACCCGCTCGAATTACGACCAAAAATTTGGACGATCGTCCAAATTTTTGGCTCGACCAATGTATAGAGCCATGCAGATGAGCACTTTTTAAGCTTTAGGGTTTGTGCGGGAAACTGAAAGATACGGATTTCTCAGCCGTCATTCCGGCGAATTGAAACCGAATGCCTTCCTCTGCGAGCGCGTCAACAAGCCGAGCGAGCGCAGATGGGCTTGGTGCATCTCCCATCTTTCGTCGGGCGTCGCGGCGAGGCTTCGCGCGAACAGGATCCTTTCGTGCTCGCTGAGACCGGGCACTTTTCTCAGAAGCTTTTCCATGCTCTGGCGTTTTTTTTTCACCTCAAAAAGGCTACGCTTCTGGAATCGGTGAGTCAACGGATCGGGCGAACTTTCGGCTTTTTTAATCTCTAAACCAAGCGAGCGAGTTCCTTTGGCAGCGGGCAGGTGAAAACCATGTCCTTACCGCTCACAGGGTGTGGAAACCTCAGCGCGCTCGAGTGTAGGCCCAGACGCTTCGCGGGATTGCTCTTCGCTCCGTATTTTTGATCCCCGATGATCGGGCAGCCAGCTTCGGCGAGTTGCACGCGGATCTGGTGGCGGCGGCCGGTTTCCAAGGTCAACTCGACCAGCGAGCGATTTGGAATCGATGCCAACACACGGAAGTGGGTCACCGCATGGCGGGTGTTTTCGCTACGAGCGACACTGAAAACCTTGTAGGGATTGGTCTCATCCAGGTCGGACTCAAAAATACCCGAGCTCTCGCGCAGGCGGCCTTCCACGACGGCTTCGTAGCGTTTCTCCGCATCATCCCAGCGGGATTGCAGGATTTCCTTCGACTCGGGAGTCTTCGCAAAAACCATCAGGCCCGTGGTCTCCTTGTCCAGACGGTGCACGATCCAAACCCTCGCGCGGGCCATCGGGTTGCCGCCGCGCACATGCTCGGTGAGCTGATGGTAGGCCGTCCGCTCCTGCTCCGCCTCGCTGGCAATGCTGAGCAGGTTCGGCGGCTTGTCGATGACGATGATGTCCGCATCCTCAAAAAACACACGAATGCCCGAGCCAACCAGAGAGCGAGGCGCAGCATAGCGATCATTCCGCACCGCGACAACATCCCCCGGCTCGAGCGGATGGTTGAACTGCGAGATCGGACGCCCATTCACCGTGATCGCCTGAAATTTCAGCCAAGTGCGAATCTGCTTCTTCTTAAGATCCGGCCAAGCCTCGAAACAATACGCCAGCAACTCGGCAGGACTCGAAACAGTGGAAGGCTTGGGCATCTGCATGAGCGTAGCAAA
>JBIKUM010000049.1:0-12066 GCA_044347585.1 Terrimicrobiaceae bacterium | reverse complement strand
CGCCGACTCGGCCGAAGCCGATGTCCTCATCGTGAACACCTGCGGATTTATCGATTCGGCAAAACAGGAGTCCATCGACGCCATTCTCGAAGCCTCCCGCCAGCGCAATGAGGGCAAGCGCCCGGATGCCAAAATCGTCGTCAGCGGCTGCCTCTCACAGCGTTTCTCAACCGACCTCGTCGGCGAACTCCCCGAAGTGGACGCCTTCATCGGTCTCGATCAGGTGGCCGAAGCCGGCGCGATCTTCCGCCGCGTGCTCGAGGAGGACAAATCCAGTGTCCTCAACCTCGTTACGCCAAAGTCCCGCTACATCCCCGACTTCGCCACGCCCCGCTTCCGGCTCACGCCAAATCACTCCGCCTATGTGAAAATTGCCGAGGGCTGCAACCACCCGTGCAGCTTTTGCGTGATTCCGCAAATGCGCGGACGCCACCGCAGCCGCGCCCTTGATTCCGTCGTGCGCGAGATTCGCGGCCTCGTCGCTGAAGGCGTGAAAGAAATCAACCTCATCAGCCAAGACACCACCTACTACGGCATGGATCTCTGGGATGAAAAAGCCGGCCCGCGCCAGCCTGTGGACGCCTCCCGCGGCACTTCGCTCATCCACCTTCTGGATGAGATCGGTGAAATCGGCGGCGAGTTTTGGGTTCGCCTCCTCTACACGCATCCAGCTCATTGGAGCGACGACCTCATCGCCGCCATCGCGAGGAATCCCCATGTCGCCCGCTATGTGGACATGCCCCTCCAGCACATCCATGCCGAAATGCTCAAGCTCATGCGGCGCGAGACCTCGCGCGAGCACATCGAAAATCTCATCACCCGCATCCGCGCAGGCATTCCGGGCATCGGCCTCCGCACCACATTCATCGTCGGCTTTCCCGGCGAAACCGAGGAGCATTTCGAGAGCCTTCTCGCCTTTATCGAGGAAACCCGCTTCGAGCGCCTCGGCGTCTTCAATTATTCGCAGGAAGACGGCTCCCGCGCCGCCAAGATGGACAACCAAGTCCCCACGCGCACCAAAAACCGCCGCTACCGCGAAGCCATGAAACTCCAGCAGCGCATCGCCCGCGAAATGGCCGAATCCCACACCGGCCAAACCCTCCGTGTTCTTGTGGAAACCCCCAACTCCGGCCGCACCGAACACGACGCCCCCGAAGTCGATTGCCGCGTCATCCTCACCCAACCCGCCGAAGTCGGCACCTTCATCAACGCCAAAATCCTCGGAGCCCAAACCTACGACCTCGTCGCCGAACCCATTTGATTCCAAACTTGCCGCCATCCACCATTTAGATCAACTTTCCCGCATGAGCACCTCCACCACAAAAAAAACCACCCGCCCGCAAGCCTTCACCCTCATCGAGTTGCTCGTAGTCATCTCGATCATAGCCATACTCGCCTCCCTCGCCTTCCCGGCAATCGGCGGTGCCATGGACTCCGCAAGGAAAACCACAGCCAAAAACTCAGCGGTTCAGATCGCCAACGCCGTAGTGGCTTATGAGACGGAGTATGGCAGGTTGCCAACCAATTCAGGAACAACGGTCGGATCCACTCTCATGAATGCTCTGACCGCTTCCGATGCCACTAACAATCCCAGAGCCATCGTATTCTTGGAAGCTCAAGCTTGGAAAAAAGGCAAGGGAGGAACAAATGCAAGTGGAGATTACCAAGACCCTTGGGGGGGCACTTATCAGATTTTACTGGACGATAACTATGATAACAGAATGACCAATGATTTCCCAAAACTGTCAGGTTCTGGAACCGAGAGCATAACGCTTGTAAAGAAAGTGGCTATTTGGAATACCAACGCAAGCACCAAGCTTCTTGTTAGGTCTTGGGAGTGAGATGGGTTACCAGTTTTTAATCCACTGATTGCTGTTTGCGGCACCTCCCCCGCGCGACCAAAGGTCGTAAAAATTTGTTCCAGACCTTGCTGCGTCGCCAGGATATTGGTAACCGTAGCCTTCGCCGAAGGGGTCCAAGATGGCTTGGTTAGTATCCGACATATTGGAGTTCGTGCCCATACGTTTGGAGAATTCAAAATAAACTTTTCCTGTCGAAGGGGCTAGTGCTGCTCTTACGAATGCATTGCCAGTGGCAGGAGCTGCATTCGTCCACGCCGGATAATCCCCCATATCCGCCTTGTAGCTCTCCAGAGCCGCCGCAAGTGCGGCGATTTCCGCCTCTGCGCGGCTGCGAGCGGCCTTTTTCTGCACATATCCGGCTGTTTGCAAAACGAGACCGGCCAAGATGGCTATGACTGTTATGACAACAAGCAACTCAATCAGGGTAAAGCCGTGCGGGGTATTTGGGTTGCGATTGGAGCGGAAGGGGCGTGGGGTTTTCAAAAAGCGCATAATTCAAAACTGTGAAATACCGACCGCCCGGACAAGGAAAACTTTCCAAAATCTTCGCAACACAAAAAAATCTACTCTCCTTAAGAAAATAAAATTGACCTCACTATATCTTGTGGTGATTTTCCCAGCGATTCTCGCATCAATACAACATATATGCGCTGCCCGAAATGTGGAACCCTCGATGATAAGGTCATTGACTCCCGTCTCTCGAAAGACGGAGCTACCATCCGTCGTCGCCGGGAATGCCTCGATTGTCAGTCGCGTTTTACGACATATGAAGTATTGGAGCGCAATGAATTGCGTGTTATCAAGCGGGACGGCCGCCACGAGATTTTCGAGCGGAGCAAACTCCTTGGCAGCATCGCAAAAGCCTGTGAGAAGCGATCCGTTACCTTGGAATCCATGGAGCATGTCGTGGAAGACATTTTGCAGGAGATTGAAAACAGCCAAGAGCGGGAGATTTCCTCAAAGCACCTCGGCGCCCTTGTGATGGCCCGACTCCACGCGCTCGACCCCGTCGCCTATGTGCGATACGCCTCGGTCTACCGCCAGTTTCAAGAAGTCGGCGACTTCATCGAGGAAATCGAATCCCTCGGACGCCGCGTCGCCCTGACTCCAGACCAAGCCGAGCTTTTTAAAAAGTGATAGCCCTCCGTGACAACTACCCGCTCGTGCGCTTCCAGGATGGCAGCGTGATGAACTACGACCGCGCGTGGTTGGCCTCCGCAGTCGTCCGTGCAGCAGAGGTCGCCGGCTACAAAAAATGGTGGCTCACCACCCATGTCACCGAAAGCATCTCCAGCTACCTCCAGCAGGAATTTGACGAGAACATCGTCACCATCTCCCGCTTGGAAAAAGCCGTTCAGTCCGTGCTCCAAGTCATCGGCTACTCGGATGTCGCCCGTTGCTTCGAAACCCTTCCCCCGCCGGTCACGCTTTCTCTTCCCGAACTCGCCCGCCGCGCTGGCACAGGCTACGAGCTCGTCTTCTTCAACCTCCTCCACGAGCGCCTGCGCGAAATCCTCGAGTCCCCCGCGAGGCAGGTCGAAATCCACGGTCTGCACGATTGCGTGAAGCTCCTCCGCTGCGCCAAGCACTGGAGCACCGACTGCTCCGGCCTCATGAGCGAGATCGTCTCCTTCATCCGCACCGAAGCCGCATCCAGTCACCGCGCCCACGAACTCAACCTCCAACTCGCATGACCCTCTTCGAAAAAATCATCGCCCGCGAAATCCCCGCCGACATCGTTTTCGAAGACGACCAATGCCTCGCCTTCCGCGACATCTCCCCCCAGGCCCCGATTCACATCCTCATCATTCCCAAAAAAACCATCGACCGCATCGGAGCCGCTCAAGCCGATGATCAAAGCCTCCTCGGCCACCTCCTCCTCACTGCCGCCGACATCGCCCGCCGCGAAAACATAGCCCCCACCGGCTACCGCCTCGTCATCAACAACGGCTCCCACGGCGGCGAAACCGTTCCCCATCTTCACATCCACCTCCTCGGTGGACGCCATCTCACCTGGCCACCAGGCTAAAAAAAGCCCGCCCGCCGTGCTCCCTATCGAAACTGCCAATCTGTCTGCTCGAACCAAAAATTTGGACGATCGTCCAAATTTTTGGTCGGCCGCTGAAGCTTATGGGAGCTGGGCTTTTGAGGGGTGATGGCCCGGTTTTTTGAGGTGGCGATGGGAGGGGAAGGCCTATTCGCCGTCCCAGAGAAAATGTTCGAGGCGGAGTTGTTTGATGCGGTTTTTGGCTTCGAGGGAACGGGGGCCATCGGTTGCGGCGAGGGTTTCGTAGACGCGGATGGCTTCGGGCCATTTTTGGGTGGACTCGAGGATGCGGGCGGCTGCGAATCCGGCTTTGTAGAACCAAAAGAACTCGGCGGGGGCTTGTGCCGTGGGTTTGAAGACATCGTAGTAGGTGGCGACGGCGGTGTTCAGGTCGCCGGTTTTTTCGAGGGCGGTGCCGATGCGGGTCAGGGCCTCGTTGCGCCAGGCGGGCGTCGTGGATTGCTCTGTTGCGATTTGTTTCCAGACTTCGATGGCGGCGCGGTAGTTGGCGGGGTCGTTGTCACCGAGGGAGTAGAGGTTTTTGCCTTTTTCGATAATCGCGGTGGCGCGGGTGTCGGCAGGGGGATTTGAGGAGAGGATTTTGTCCAGAACGAGATTTGCTTCGAGTGGTTTTCCTTGGGCGGCGATGAGGGAGGCTTGTTCCAAGCGCGCTTCCGCTGCGAGGGCACCATTGCCGCTGGCGACTTCCTCGAAGAGCAAAATGGCCTCATCGGGTGCGGTGGCGGAAGGTATGCGGGAAACGGATTGGGCGGCGAGGAAGAGGGCGGGTTCGTCGTATTCGCTGTCGGGAAATTTCCGGGCGAGAGTTTCGAGTTCGACGCGGGCCGTGGCGAAGTCGCCTTGGCGGTAAAGAAGCTCGCCGAGCTTCATTCTCACGGATGCTTCAGGGTCGGTGTTCTGATAGGCGCTGAGAAAAGTCCGCGCAGCGGCGATGGCTTTTTCGGTGTTGGCGGGGTTGCCATCATCGGTAAGGAAAACCTTGAGTGCGGCTTCGCGCGAGGGTTCCGCTTGGGTGGAAATGCGGCGGAGTTCGGCATCCGCCCCCGGGTAGTCGAGCTGTTGGTATTTCCACTCGGCAAGGGCGAGGCGTGCGCGGGATGCGATGCCTGGAACGGGCGAGCGTGCGAGGGCCTGGAGGGTGGACTCGGTGCGGGGATCGCCTTGGCGAGCGAGATGGAAGGCCTCCTGCATGCGGAAGGCTGGAATGCGCGGACTGGACGGGAATTTTTTTTCCAGTTCCACAAGGGCGGTGTTCGGCGTGATCCCTGCGAAAAGTTGGCAGAGGGCGGCATTGAAAAGGGCGGACTCGGCGAGATCGGAGTTCGCGGCGGCGTAGGTGAAAGCAGCTGAAGCGGCCGTTTGGTCGCCTTTGCGCGAAAGGGCGAGACCGCGCAGGAAATCCGTGTGGGGCGAGGAGCCAGTGGGCGGGAGGAGTGCGAGTGCCTCGTCGTTCCGGTTTAAACGAATGCGGAGGGCGGCAAGTTCGAAGAGCGTTTCCTGTGCAAGAGGGTTCGATGCCGGATCGGATGCCAGGCGTTCCAGAAGGGCGAGGGCGTTTTCCGGCGTTTTCTGGCGGGCTTCGAAACGGGCGAGGTAGTAGGTGGCGAGCCTCTGGCGCAGGCTCGGCTCCGGATCGCTGGACCAGCGTTTGAGTTCGCTCGAGGAGGGACTTGTCGCTCCCGAGTAGATCTCGTCGAGTGATGAAAAGACATCCTTCAGGCCTGGCATGGAGGGGTGGGCGGCGATGAATTCCTCGAGAAGCGTCTCGGCTTCGGCATTTCTCGATAGGTGCTGAAGAGCTGTGGCTTGGAGGGTGATGGCTGAGACAGCCATGTCTGCGTTGGCTGGTGCAAACGAGGTCAGGAGGCTTAAGACAAGCTCGTCATTTTCTTCCTGTGAGGAGGCTTTTGCGAGGAGGAGGCTTTTGCGGGACTTCTGCGCGTTGGTGCTGGCAGCGATTTGCTCGAGGCATGAGCGGGCGGAAGCGGGATTTTTTTGAACGAGTAAAATTTCAGCCAGATCTAAAAGGGCTAAGGATTTTATCTCCGAGGGCGGCCAGGATGAAGCGGGGGCGAGTGTTGCCGCCGCATCTTGCAGCTTGCCCAAGTTTTTCAGCATCCGGGCTTGGCCGATGACGGCTTCTTTTTGAAATTCAAAATCCGAATCACGAGCCGCGTTGGCGTAGGCTTGGGAGGCTTTGAGCCAATCCCCGTTGGCGGCTAGTGCTTGGCCGAGCCAGAAATCGCGGGCGGGACCCGAAGGGATGCCGGAGGATGTGATGAGGGCTACGGCGGCCTCCGATTGGCCGGCTTCGATCAAGGCGCGGGCATAGAGAAGGTTCGCCTGGGCATCCGCCGTAGGGCTTCCGATTGATGGAATTTGCTGCTCAATTTTTACCAGTGCAACCTGCGGGAATCCGTTCTCGAGGGCTTCACGGGCTTCGTCGAGAGGTGAGGCGCAGGCGAGGATGGGAGTGAGAAGAAGCGGCCAGAGGCGTTTCATGATTTGAGATATTGTGCGAGGTAGCGGGCGGTTTCGCTTTCTTTGACACGGGCGACTTGCTCGGGCGTGCCTTCTGCGACGATGCGACCGCCGCCGGAGCCGCCATTGGGGCCGAGGTCGATGATCCAGTCCGCGCATTTGATGACTTCGAGGTTGTGTTCGATGACGATGAGGGTGTTCCGGGCGTTGCGAAGTTTCATAAGAACCTCGAGAAGTTTGTGAATGTCGGCGAAGTGCAGGCCGGTTGTCGGTTCGTCGAGGAGGTAAATCGTGCGTCCAGTGGCACGCTTGGAGAGTTCGGCAGAGAGCTTCAGGCGCTGGGCCTCGCCACCGGAAAGCGTTGTGGCGGATTGGCCGAGGCGCAAATATCCGAGGCCCACATCTTGCATGGTTTCCAGCTTCGCACACAGCGCGGGCACATGGCGGAAGAAGCGCGAGGCGTCATCCACTGTCATTTCCAGCACATCGGCGATGTTTTTTCCTGTATAGGTCACTTCGAGCGTTTCGCGGTTGTAGCGGCGGCCGTGGCAGACCTCGCACTCCACATAGACATCGGCGAGGAAGTGCATTTCGATGCGGATGAACCCATCGCCCTGGCAGTGCTCGCAGCGGCCGCCTTTGTTGTTGAAGGAAAATCGTCCTGAGTCGTAGCCGCGCACGCGGGAGGCCGGGAGTTCGCTGAAGAGGTCGCGGATGGGCCCGAGCGCGCCAGTGTAGGTTGCAGGATTTGAGCGGGGGGTGCGGCCCACTGGGCTTTGGTCGATGACCACGACCTTGTCGAACTGCTCGATGCCGGTGATCGAGCGGTGGGCTCCAGGTCTGGCTTTCGCGCGGTGGAGGTCGCGCTCGAGGGCCACGCGAAGGATGTCATTGACGAGAGTGGACTTTCCGCTGCCGGAGACGCCGGTGACGCAAGTGAGGCATCCCACAGGAAATGCAGCGTCGATGTTTTTCAGGTTGTTCTCTGTCGCGCCCTGCACGCGGAGCCATCCATCGCCGATCTCGCCCTCAGCCGCTCCGGTCTTGCGGGGAGCGGTGCGCTGTTTGGGGACGGAAATGCGGACAGTGCCTTTGAGGTATTGCGCGGTGAGGGATTGTTCGCTTTGGAGGATGTCGTCCAGAGTGCCTTGGGCGACGAGTTGACCTCCGCGCGGGCCGGCTCCGGGGCCGATGTCAAGAATGTGGTCGGCGGCACGGATTGTGTCTTCGTCATGTTCCACCACGATGACGGAATTTCCGAGGTCGCGGAGGTTGCGGAGGGTTTGGATGAGGCGGTCGTTATCGCGTTGGTGGAGTCCGATGCTTGGCTCGTCGAGGACATAGAGGACGCCGGAAAGACCTGATCCAATCTGCGTGGCGAGACGGATGCGCTGCGCCTCTCCGCCTGAAAGCGAGCCGCTCTCGCGATTGAGTTGGAGGTAATCGAGGCCGACTTCGTTGAGAAAATGCAGCCTCTGCCGGACCTCACGAAGAACATCCTTCACTATGCCGGTATCCGTTTCCGAGAGTTGGAGGTCCGCCATGACATCCGCCGCCTCGCGAATCGTGAGTCCGCAAATCGCTTGAATCCCGAACTCCGCGCCTGACTTTGTTGCCACTGTCACGGCGAGGATTTCCGGGCGGAGGCGGGCGCCTGCGCAGACGCGGCACACGCGTTTCCCTTGGAGCATCCGCAGGCGCTTGCGGGAGAATTCGCTCTTTGTCGTTTCGTAGAGATTTTCGAGTTGGGCGAGGACGCCCTCGAATGGCTTGGTCGAAGTGCGGTTGGCGCCAATCGCCATCGAGATGTGTCTCTTTCCCGAGCCGTGAAGAACAAGGTCGCGGAAATTTTCCGGCAAATCACTCCATGCTTTTTCCACGGGAGCGGGCGTGTCGGCGAGGAGGCCATTGAGAAGCGAGGCGTAGTAGGCCTTCATGCGCTTATTGGCCTGCTTCCAAGGTCGAACTGCTCCCTGCGCGATCGTCTTCTCGGCATCAATCACAAGGTCGGGGTCAAAGAAACTCTCTGTGCCGATGCCTTGGCATGCGGGGCAGGCGCCGAGGTGGCTGTTGAAGGAAAAATGCTTCGGCGTGAGTCGCGGCATGGTGAAGCCGGTTGAGGGATTGCAAAAATCGGTGGAGAATTTTTCTTCGATCCACTGCGCCGCTCCGAGCTCTTGGCGGCTTGTGGAGAGGTGCCCACCGCCCAATCGCAAGGAGGTCTCGACCGAGTCAGCCAGGCGCTGGCCGAGGTCGGGACGCACGCTCAGGCGGTCTACTACGGCCTCGATGAAGTGGGGCTTTGTTTTATCGAGGCGGATGTTTTTTGTATCCGCAAGTTCGATGACTTCGCCATCGACGCGAAGCCTGACAAAGCCCTCACGGCGAGCTTTTTCAATGACATCGCGAAATTCGCCGGTCTGACCGGTGACGAGCGGCGCGAGGACGAGAAACTTCGTTCCCTCGGGCCAGCGCAGGATGGCATCGGCGATTTCCTGTGGCGTCTGGCGTGCGACGCGCTGGCCGGTTTTCGGATCGTGGGGAATGCCGACCGCCGCGTAGAGAAGGCGGAGGTAGTCGTAAATTTCGGTTGTCGTTGCAATTGTCGAGCGGGGATTGGCTGCCGAAATGCGCTGCTCGATAGCGATGGCCGGCGAGAGGCCTTCTATGTAGTCCACATCGGGCTTTTGCATCTGATCCAGAAACTGTCGCGCGTAAGCCGAGAGACTTTCAACATATTTGCGCTGCCCTTCCGCGAACAGGGTATCGAAGGCGAGCGAGGATTTGCCCGATCCGCTCATGCCGGTCACCACCACGAGCTGGTGGCGTGGAATTTCGACATCAAGGTTTCGCAGGTTGTGCTGGCGGGCGCCTTTGATGCGAATCACGGAATGTTTCTCGTTGGCCATAGGGCGTTCGGTAGTTTGGAACAGACTGCGCGTGAATCCAAACGCAAATCCCGCGCCTCTTTGAAAATGCCTTGCGAACCGGAGCGGGATTCATAGCTTTCCGAATATGTCCCCCGCATTGGCAGAATTCATTGGAACCGCGTTGTTGATTGTTCTCGGAAACGGCGTGGTGGCAACCGTCGTTCTCAATAAGAGCAAGGGTCAGGGCGGTGGATGGATCGTTATAACAGCCGGTTGGGCAATGGCCGTTTTTGTTGCTGTCTTCGCCGTTGGCCGGGTCAGCGGTGGACACTTGAATCCCGCTGTGTCCTTGGCCATGGCGCTTTCGAATCATTTCCCTTGGGAGAGTGTGCCCTCCTACATTCTGGCGCAGATGCTCGGCGCGATGACCGGCGCTGCGATTGTATGGGTCGCATTTTTTCCGCACTGGAAAATCACGGATGACGCCGAGTCAAAGCGGGCGGCCTTTTGCACGGCCCCAGCGATTCGCTCCATTCCATCGAATCTGGCTTGTGAGATCATCGGAACCTTCGTCCTGATCTTTGGTGTCTTCTGCATGAAGGGTGCGAGCGGCGAACCGCCGGGTATCGGAGTTTTTCCAATCGATCTGGGAGCGCTTGGAGCCCTGCCGGTCGGGCTTCTGGTATGGTCTATCGGCCTCTCTTTGGGCGGGCCCACAGGGTATGCCATCAATCCCGCGCGGGATCTCGGGCCTCGCCTCATGCATGCTATTTTGCCCATCTCCGGAAAAACGGGAAGCGACTGGTCTTACTCGTGGATTCCGGTGGCAGGCCCCTTGATCGGAGCTGTTCTTGCAGCATTGCTTCACAAGGCGCTCGGATCCTTTTGATTTTATGAAATACATCCTTGCCCTCGACCAAGGAACGACGAGTTCGCGGTCGATTATTTACGACGAATTCCTGCGACCGGTTGCCTTCGCCCAGCGCGAGTTCACCCAGTATTTCCCCCAGCCCGGTTGGGTGGAGCATGATGCCTCGGAGATTTGGGACTCCATTGTTTCGACCGCCCGGGAAGCCGTGGCAAAGGCAGGAATCAAGCCGCAGGATATTGCCGCCGCAGGCATCACAAACCAGCGTGAGACTGTCGTGGTCTGGGACCGCGCGACCGGCGAGCCGGTGCATCCCGCCATCGTGTGGCAAGACCGGCGAACGGGGGAGTTCATGGATGAATTGCGCAGGGAGGGCAGGGAGGCGCTCGTCCAGCAGCGAACGGGGCTGCTCCTCGATCCGTATTTTTCGGCGAGTAAAATCCAATGTATTCTAAGCAAGATTCCGAATGGCCACACACGCGCGCTTGTCGGCGAGTTGGCTGTCGGAACCATCGATAGCTGGCTCATCTATAAGCTCAGTGGTGGCAAATCCCATATCACGGATGTGAGCAACGCCTCGCGCACGATGCTCATGAACATTCGCCTCGGCTGTTGGGATGCCGAGCTATTGGCCCTTTTTGGAATTCCCGAAGCGGTTCTGCCCAAAATTGTTTCTAGTAGCGGAAGGTTGGCTGAGATCGATGCCTCGTTTTTGGGGCATTCGGTGCCGATTTGCAGCGCTATTGGCGACCAGCAGAGTGCGCTCTTCGGCCAGCTTTGCACCAGGCCGGCAATGGTGAAGTGCACCTACGGCACGGGATGTTTTTTATTGGTTTTCACCGGCGCGGAGGCCATCGCGAGTTCGAATCGCCTTCTCACAACGGTGGCTTGGAGGATTGGTGACGGCCGCATGGAATACGCCCTCGAGGGCAGCGTGTTCATGGGCGGAGCCTCGATCCAATGGCTTCGCGATGGACTGGGAATCATCCGCTCCGCCCCCGAGGTCAACGAGCTTGCCGCGCGCGTGCCGGACAGCGGCGGCGTCGTGCTTGTGCCTGCTTTCACTGGACTTGGAGCGCCGTATTGGGATTCTGCGGCGAGGGGCACACTGCTTGGTATGACGCGTGGAACGACCGCTGCGCACATAGCCCGTGCCACGCTCGATGGCATCGCCTTGCAAGTAGCCGACCTCGTGGCAGCCATGGAAAAAGACTCCGCAAAAAAAATCACAACCCTCCGGGTCGATGGGGGTGCCTGTGCCAGCGACCTCCTCATGCAAATTCAGGCCGACATTCTTGGAGTCGCAGTCGAGCGTCCTGCGAACATCGAAAGCACGGCTCTCGGTGCCGCGATGCTGGCGGGCCTTGGAGCGGGTATTTGGCCTGATGTCGATGCCCTCTCTGCAATCCGAAATACGGAGCGCCTTTTCGAGGCTCAAACCCAACCTCGTGACCGTAAAGCCAAACTGAAAACCTGGAAGCGTGCTGTGAAGCGCGCTCAAAAATGGGAGACAAAGTCATGAATCGAAAAAAACTACTGCAGCAAGTCGAACAAGTTCCCGAGTGGGATGTGGCCATCATTGGCGGTGGGGCTACTGGTCTGGGGGTGGCGGTGGATGCCGCCACGCGCGGCTTCCGCACAATCCTTCTCGAGGCCTCGGATTTTGCAAAAGGCACATCCAGTCGCAGCACCAAGCTCGTGCATGGCGGGGTTCGATATCTCGAGCAGGGTGACATCCCACTCGTTCTGGAGGCCCTGCGCGAACGCGGACTCATGCACCGCAACGCGCCGCATCTCGTGCACCACCTCTCTTTTATCGTGCCCCGCTACCAGTGGTGGGAGGGACCATTTTTCGGCATCGGACTCAAGGTTTATGACGCTCTGGCGGGCAAGCTGAACCTTGCGCCGTCGCATTTG
>JBIKUM010000048.1:0-12080 GCA_044347585.1 Terrimicrobiaceae bacterium | reverse complement strand
AGAGGACCAACTCGGCTTCGGCGAAGGGAGCCTCACCGGACACAAGACCGGCTGCACGGAATTTCCCGAATGCGATGACCACGAGGCAGGAATTGATGGTGGTCCGCCCCTCGCGCCAGTCCTGAAGCCCTTGCAGCATTCTCTCCCCTCCGGGCAAACGCATGATTTCAGCAGGTGACGGGGTCACGGATGAGCGCAAAAATCCTGCACCGATTTTGCAAAGACCAGCTCATCGATCGCAGGAAATTTTTTAAGTGAAGGGCGAATATTCTGAAAAAAATCGCGCAGTTTTTGTTTATCGACCAACCCTTCTGCCACAAAGGCCCGCGCATCCAGCATGTCGCGCTCATGGCCGCGCTCCAGCTTGGCGAGCACTTGGCTGTAAAAATCGAAATGCCGGAAATCCACCTCTCCAACCCGTCGAATGAACGCGCTTCGCTCGCGCCAACCGGGCACTTCTGGAATGAAAAGGTCCGGACTGGCGAGTTCCACATTTGCGTCGAGGGATTCCTTGAGTTCGGCAATGGCTTCGAACAGTCCCCGGGGTTCGGGATCCGCCTTGATATCCACATCGATGGTTTTCGCGCGCCAGCCAAAAAGCAGTGCGGTTGCTCCACCGGTGAGGTAAATCGTGCCTGGTCCCTTGACGCGCTGACCAAGGGCTTCCATGAACTCCTCCAGCTTCGCTCTATCTGAATCGGCCCTCACTGATATTTCTCACACTCCGCAAACGATGCAGCCTCGGCATCTTTCGGTGAAACAATTGGGTCGATCCCGATGGCCAGCGGCCAGTCGATGCCGATCGCGGGGTCATTCCAACGCAGGGCGCGCTCGGTTGCCGGTGCATAGACATTTGTGCACTTGTAATGAAAATCCGCTATCTCGCTCACGACCAAAAATCCATGCGCGCAACCGGCCGGCACCCACAGGCGCTCGTGGGCATCACTCGTCAGCATGTAGCCATCCCATTTTCCGAAAGTCGGCGAGCTTTTCCGCAAATCGACGAGCACATCGAAGACCGTTCCCGAGGTGACCCACACGAGTTTCCCCTGCGCCGCGTCACCGCTCTGGTAGTGCAGCCCGCGCAGCACATTCTTCGCCGAGCGGCTGTGATTGTCCTGCACGAAATCCGCATCAATTCCCAGCTTGGCGAAGGTTTCCTTGTTCCAGGATTCCAGAAAAAAACCGCGCACGTCACCAAACACACGAGGCCGCAAGAGGTAGGCGCCATCAATTTTTGTCGGATACTTTGTCATAGGAAAATTCGAAATGAGGGAGTGGGGAATACCTAATGGATGCAGGCTGGATGCGGCTAGGCGCAGGCATGCTACCGCCCTTGGTCATCGGCGGAAAATTTTCCACCGGTCCAGAGTCAATCCAAAATGTCTTCCCGTTTTTCACAGGTTCGCCGCACTGGGCGGCACGGGTTATTTAACCAAAAATTTCAACAACCAAGGCAGCATGCTCTCTCCGCGCTCCAGCCAGTGTTTGAGCCGCTCGAGGCGCTCCTCCGCAGTCGAGCGGTCTTCGGGCTCGAGCTCATTGGCGAGGGATTCCATCGTCCCGATCCTCTCCAGAGCCCGATCCAGCCTGGGTTTCAGCTCCTCTTGGATGAATGCGGTCGCAAATTTGCTCAACTCCAAATCCGCCACATAGTGATCTCGCCGATCGCCTGGCATATAGACCGACTTCACCGCGCCGACGGATCGCAGCACCTTCAGCCCCTGACTTGCCGCTCCCAGACTTATTCCCAACCGCGTCATGATGTCATCCATCGCCAAGGCGCGTGATGACACAAAAAGCAGACCGTAGATCTCCCCCACCGACTTCTGCAGGCCGATCAGCTTGAAAAAGCCGATGAAAAGTTCGATCGACTCGACTTCCAAGGCCGACAGCGATTCGGCTTGGGTTTCGAGCATGGCGGGAGCGGCTTGCATTCGTGCGCAAAAGAACATCAGAAGCCTTCAAGGCCTTCAATAAAAAATGAAATGTCCACCGACACCCCTTCGAAGCCCGCTTGCCGTGAGGCCGCTAAAACAAGACACTGCGACCAGTCATGCCACAGGAGATCGAGGAATTTCTGATGTATCTGGCCACCGAGCGGGGGCTTTCGGAGAGCTACCAATTGCTCGTGCAGCGTTCCTTGGAGGCCTTTTCTGCATGGCTGGAAAAGCACACGCAGACGCGCGAGTGGCGGCGCGTCGAGCCACAACAGATCACCGACTTTCTTGTCTTCCGCAAACGCTCCGGACTCCAAGCCTCGTCAGTGCGGATCGATGCCGTGGCCGTGCGGATTTTTTTCCGCTTTCTGGTCGCCCGCCGGTCATGGACCGAGAATCCCGCCGAGACGCTCACGCTGCCACGCCCGGAGAAGCACCTTCCCGAAGCCCTGCACATCGAGCAGGTGCGGAAGCTCATCGAGAGCATCGGCCCGAATGATCCGCTCGGCCTGCGCGACCGGGCGATGTTTGAGCTGCTATACTCCAGCGGTCTGCGCGTTTCCGAACTCTGCGACGCGCGCCTCGAAAATATCGACCTCGACGCCTCGTTCATTCGAGTCACCGGCAAGGGCAAAAAAACCCGCCTCATCCCCCTCGGTCAGCCCGCTTGTGAGGCCATCCGCGCTTACCTCCAGCGCGAACGCCCCGAACTCGTCTCCAAAAAAACCGGCGCCGAAATTTTCCTTTCAGTCAGGGGAAAAAAGCTCACCACTCCCCGCATCCGCCAACTCATCAAACAATACGCCGCCCGCGCTGGCATCGAAGCGAATGTCTATCCCCACCTCATGCGCCACAGCTTCGCCACGCACCTCCTCGGCGGTGGAGCCGACCTGCGCGTCATCCAGGAATTGCTCGGCCATGCGGACATCTCGACCACGCAAATCTACACCCACATCGAAAAAAGCGGTCTCCAGGCAGTAATCAAAAAATTCCACCCGCGCGCGTGAGTGGAGGAGATATGAAATGATTTCACCCTTCAAAGAATCATTACCAAAGGTGGTCACAATTTGTGACCGCCTTCTTCTTTTGGCGCTCCGCATGCACAAGAAAACATGGTGCAAGCAAAGAGGAGTGGCCTGCTGACAAACGAAGTTATGGATACGAGAATCGTTGCCAAATCTAAAAGCTGGTCGCAGATTAAAACCTCGTAGCTCGCGAAATGGGTGTAAACTGACCCAAGGAAAGAAAATCAAAACCATGCCAAACACACTGGAGGTCATCACGCATGAGGTGCTGGAATTGCCACGCCCCCAACAAATTCGCCTTGCCCATTATCTTCTTTCGCTCGACGACGATTCGGTGAATCCGGAAATCGAAGCCTTATGGGAGAATGAAATCGAAGCCCGATTGAAATCTTATCGGGAAGGCCGGATGGAAGTCGTCCCCTTTGAGGAAGTGAGGCGCAACATTTCTGCTCGCCTGCGCGAATGCAAGTAGCATTCACGCCACAGGCTCTCGAAGAAATAGCACAAGCCGCTCTTTACTACGAGCGCAAGCAAAGAGGGTTGGGCTCGGAATACACGGAAGAGGTGTATGAGTTCATTCAAATGCTCGCAATCGCTCCGGAGCAGCCCAGGCTCAGGCGTCGCGGCTATCGAAGGGTTAACCTTGATCGTTTCCCTTACTACATCGCGTATTCGATCGAAGCAGGCGCAATTTTAATTTTGGCAATCGGCCATGCTGCCCGTAGACCGGAATATTGGCTCGAACGAAAGCCTTAATCCCACCCTGGAATAGCGCGCGCCGCGAAGCGAAGTCATTGCCATCAGCCCGATGCTCGGGTAGTCCTTCAGCGCCTGAAGAAAGGCTAAATACCATGCAACGCACCACCCTGCTTTTTCTCGCTCCAATCGCCCTTTGGCTTTCCGCCTGCTCCAGCACATCCCAAGTAAATCCCGCCGTGCTTTCAGCCGCGACCTCGCGCGGCGTGGCTGCTTCGACGACATCGAAAATGTCCGCTGGCCAGAAGCTCGACTTCTCCGACATTCGCAATCTGGTCGCCAGCAATGTGCCGGATGACAAAATCATCGCCTATCTGAACAGCACACGGCAGGTGTGCAATTTCTCCGCAAGCGAAATGTCGGCCCTGAAATCCGCCGGCGCCGATGCCCAGTTGCTCGGGTTTCTTTCAAACACGAGCGGATTCTACGGCCGCTCCCCTGCTCCACAAAACAGAACCGCCCCGCGCTCTCCCGGCCAATACACCAACTCGCGTCTCTACCAGGACGAACAACCCTTCGCCTACAACGAGCCGGCGATTGATGGCTTCTACAACTCGGGCTATGAGGAATCCCTCTACAGCCCGTTTTCGTTCAACTAACCCCGACGCAAGGCCGACCGGAGCGTGACTGCAAAAGCCCCGCTTTGGAATCAGCGCCTGCCATTCGTAGGCTTGGCAGGCGCGGCGACCGCAGGAATTCTTGGCGCGTGGATCAGCCCACTGAGCTCAGGGACATTGCTCATTCTGGCCACATTGGCTCTTGCCGCATGGCTACCCCTCCGCCGCAGCGCCTGTGTTTATGCCGCTGTCGCGTTTTTGTTCGCCGCTCTGCAAGTCATGCAGACCCGAGAGTCCTCGGCGGCAAGACTCGCTGAAAAACTCGGCGGCTTGCCGCAAGTAGCCCATATCGAGGGAATCGTTCGCACCGAACCGTCGGTAGGTGCGACTGGAAAATCCCGCTTCGTCGTGGAGGCAACGCAGATCGAAATCGATGGAGAAAAAATCAATCTCCCCTGCGATATCCTCGCCGTGGTTCCCTCGGTCACGCCCTCTCTGGAAGACTCCGTGCGCCTCGTCGGCAGCCTGCGTCCGATTGCCCCACCTCGAAATCCCGGCCAATTCAACGCGAAGCGTGTCATGGAGCTTCGAGGCATCACCTGCGAACTCGTCGCAACCTCAGCGAGAGATCTCGAAATTACTTCGCCCTCCACAGGTTTCTCTCTGCCGCGCATCGCCGCATCCTGCCGGAAGTGGATGGAGTCCACCCTGCGCGAAGGCATTTCCTCGGATCCCCTCGTCTGCAATCTGCTCGCCGGAATCGTGCTGGGAGTGACCTCTGACATCCCGGATGCGCTGCAGGACGAGTTCCGCCAAACGGGAACATTCCATCTTTTTTCTGTCTCGGGTCTTCATGTGGGAATGATCGCCCTGATCCTCTGGCAGGCCTTCCGAATGGCAGGAGTGGGCCGTGGGATTGCCACCTGCGTGATCATTCCAGCGCTGTTTTTCTACGCCCTGCTGACGGGCTGGAAACCCTCAAGCGTCCGGGCAGCGACGATGACTGCGATTTTTCTGATCGGCATGGCTTCGGGGCGACAATCAATCGCACTGAATTCACTCTGCGCGGCGGCATTCGTCATTCTGCTTCAATCCACGAACGAGCTGTTCAATCCCGGCTTCCAGCTCTCGTTCACGGTAGTCGCCGCGATCCTGCTCGTTGCCGGGCCTATCCAGGAGCGGATTCGCATGCGACTGGAGCCGGATCCCTTCATACCTGTGTCGCTCTGGACAAAATGGCAAAAGAAGCGACACGAGCTGGCCGGACACACGGCGGGCTTGCTGGCAGTCTCGCTGGCCGCGTGGATCGGCTCGCTGCCGCTGACGGTTTTTTATTTCCACATGGTCTCCCTTTCCGCCTTGGCAGCGAACCTCCTCGTCGTCCCGCTGTCCTTTCTCATCATGGCAACCGCTGTTTTGTCGTTGGCAAGCGGCCTCGCGAGCGCGTCTCTGGCTGCGGTCTTTAACAACGCGAACCTGGCTTTTACAAAAATCCTTCTACTCATCATCCAAGCAGCAGCTTCCCTGCCAGGGTCATTTGTTCCAGTTGCAGGCTGGCAGGCGGCACCAGCAGCAATCACGGTTTTCGATTGCGGATCCGGCGGCGCAACGGCCATCCAGAGCGGCGGCCGCCTCTGGCTCATCGACTGCGGGTCGCGATGGGATTTTGAAAATGTTGTCACCCCTTGGATGCGCAGCACAGGCCACTGGAGTCCAGACTCGCTGGTGCTCACACACGGCGATGCCGATCACATCGGCGGAGTCGGCACCCTTCTCGACACAAATTCTCTTCCGCGCGTCATCGACTCCCCGCTGCCGGACCGCTCTCCCGTGCGCCGCAAACTTCATGCGGCGGTGGCCGCTGCCAATTTGCCGATTTCCAAAGCGCAGGCGGGCGATCGCTTTGAGATCAGCCCATCAATGACGCTGCAAATCCTGCATCCCCCTCCCGACCTTGTTGCGGCAACAGCGGATGACAAATCGCTCGTAGCTTTGCTGGAGTCCTCCACGACGCGAATCTTGATCGTCTCAGATGCCGGGCCCGCCATCTTCGAGTGGCTGCTTCAGAATCAACGCTCCGCGATCGCGGCGGATATTCTGATTCTGGGCCGCCACCACTCCGGCGTTCCTCCTGAGGCCTCATTCCTCCGGGCCGTCAACGCCTCGCTTGTCGTGGCCACAGCGGCCGCCTTCCCCTCAAACGAACCGATCGATGAGCAATGGGCATCCATGGTGGAAAGCCTCGGCATCCGCCTCTTCAGGCAAGATCGCACAGGTGCCGCCGTTATAAGCCTGGAGAAAGCAGGCTTTGTCGCGAAAGGCTTTCTCAACGGAGAGACTTTCAGCCGATAACCACTCTCGCGCCCTCTGGCACCAGATCGAAAACCTCCGCCATGTCGGCATTCCGAAGCCGTATGCAGCCGTGACTGGCTGGCGTTCCGATCAGGTCTTCGCGATTGGTCCCGTGAAAATAAATATAGCGATCACGCGTGTTCGCATTCTCTTCGTCGAGGCCGGAGAGCCAGAGGATGCGGGTCAGAATGCCATCATGCTCGCCGCCGGGCGCAGCCAAGACGCCCGTGGGCTGGCGGCTTTTGAATTCAGCCCACAACGGCGCGCCGGCACCGATTTTTTCCTGCACAGCGAAGCATCCAGTGGGCGTCTTGAAGCTTCCGGGCTCAAATCCCACGCCAAAACGCGATGTGGAGACGGGCCAGGATTTGATCAACTCTCCGCAACGCCGCAGGTCGAGCATCTGGCGGGAAATGTCCACTCGCATTTCCCATTGTTCCGAGGATTGCCGTGCGGGCGTGTCCGATGTCATAAATATCCATTATGTCAAAACCCCATAGAGTCGCAATCGTTGGCGCATCCGGTGCGGTCGGAGTCGAAATGCTCCGCGTCATGGAACGCCGCAACTTCCCCGTAGCCAGCCTCCGCCTTCTGGCATCCCCCCGCTCCGCTGGAAAAACCCTCACCTTCCGTGGCGAGGAGATTACAGTGGAGCCCCTGCATTTGAATTCTTTCGAAGGCATCGACATCGCACTCTTCAGCGCTGGCGGCGCAATCTCGCGCGACTTCGCCCACGCGGCCGTGACCAGTGGCGCGGTGGTGGTGGACAATTCCTCCGCCTTCCGCATGTCGCATGATGTGCCACTCGTTGTTCCCGAAATCAATGGAGCGGATGTCAAAAACCATCGCGGCATCATCGCCAATCCGAACTGCACGACAGCCATCACGCTGATGGCGCTGCATCCGCTGCACCGCGCATTTGGCGTGACCCGCCTTTTCGCATCGAGCTACCAAGCCGTTTCTGGAGCCGGTGCGCGCGCTATCGACGAACTCCGCCACCAGACAGAGGCGCTTGCCAAGGGACGGCCCATCGTGAAGGAAATTTTTCCGCACCAGATCGCCTTCAATGTCATCCCGCAGGTCGATTCCTTTATGGACACCGGCTACACGAAGGAGGAAATGAAGATGGAAAACGAAGGTCGCCGCATCATGCATCTGCCCGACTTCAAGGCCTCGGTGACCTGCGTGCGCGTTCCCGTTTACCGCGCCCACTCGGTGGCCGTGAGTGCCGAGTTTTCAAAACCCATCTCGCTCGAGGAAGCCCGCACAGCCCTCAAAAATGCGCCCGGGCTCCAATTTGTGGAGGATGGATATCCCATGCCGCTCGACTGCGCCGGGAAGGACGACTGCTTCGCCGGCCGTCTCCGCCGCGATTGCGCGCTGGAAAATGGCATCGCCTTCTGGGTCTGCGGCGACCAGTTGCTGAAGGGCGCCGCCCTCAATGCCATTCAGATCGCCGAACTCCTCTAACATGAAAATCGAGCGGCTTATCTCCCTGCCACCCGCCATGTCGGCCTACTTCCCCGGCACGGCCGAGGGGGCGGGATGGTTCGCCGCGTGCGACCCCGCCGGCAGCAAGCTCGGCTCTGGCGGAGGCGTGGCCCACCTGCTGGCTGAGGCCTGGCGCAGCAAAGGCGGGAACGCGCCGTTCGAGGAATGGTCTGACGAACCCTCGCTTAAGCTCGCCCTCATGGCCGGCGGACAAAGCCGCCGCCTGCCAGCCTACGCCGCCACGGGTAAGATTCTCATGCCCTTCCCCGCCTTGCGCTGGGCGGACGGCCAGCGCCTCGACCAGACGCTGCTCGATGTGCAGATGCCCGGCTTCGGCCACATTGCTGCGCGCGCCCCTTTGCAGAGCCGGGTCATGGTTGCGAGTGGGGATGTGCTCCTGCGCTTTCCTCCGAGGCTTCCCGCCATGCCGGATGCCGACATCCTTGGCCTGGGAATGTGGGTGGATGCCCATACGGCCTCGCACTTCGGTGTTTTTTTCACTCCGAAATCCAGTCCCGAGGAACTCGCTTTCTTCCTTCAAAAACCCAAGCCGGACGAAATCACCAAGCTCGCCGCCGACCACCTCTTCCTTGTCGATACCGGCCTCTGGCTGCTGAGCGCCAAGGCGGTTTCTGTCCTTTTCAAAAAATGCGGATGGAATGCCAAAGCAGACGCATTTACCAAAGGTGTGCCGGATTTCTACGAACTCTACGCCGGCATGGGCCCCTGCATGGGAAGCCGTCCCGCCGCGCATGATGAGGACATCGCCAGCCTGACCTGTGCCGTCGTGCCGCTGCCGGATGCCGAGTTTTACCACTTCGGCACAAGCCGCCAGATGATCGAATCCGTCTCGGCGCTTCAAAACCGCAGCCTCGACCAGCGTGGCCAATCCCACCTGTCGCTGAAGCCGCACCCGGACATGTATGTCCTGAATTCTGACTTTGCCTTCAGCTCACGCTCGAGCGCCAACAAGCTCATCTGGGTCGAGAATTGCATCCTCCCGGCGGCGCTCCCGCTTACTTCCGAAAATGTTCTCACCAACCTCCCAGCGGAAATCGGAACGCTTTCCCTCGCGCCCGGAGTCTGCGTGGACACTCCGCCCGTGGGCGAATCCGCACACTGCCTGCGCGTGTATGGATTTGACGATTCCTTCAAAGGCGAGATCGGCGAAGCATCCACACAATGGCTTGGCGAACCCTGCGCACTATGGTTCCAGCGGCGCGGCATCACTCCAGCAGACTGCGGATTGTCCTCCACAACGGATATTCAGGCAGCCCGCCTGTTTCCGATTCTGGAGTCCATCGATCTCACCGGGCGCATGGTTTCCTGGATGTCCTCGCGAGAGCCTGCAAAGGATGCCGAGCTTCTGGCCATCTGGAAAAATAGCGAACGCCTCTCCGCGCAGGAGATCACCGAGCGTTTCAATCCCGCCCGCCTCATCGCCGAGAGACGCCTCCAGATTGCCGCAATCACGCCGCGCCTGTTTGCACAGCGCGGCAACAATCCCTTTTACCGCCTCGACCTCGACAGCACCGCACGGTTCTTTGCGGAAACAAAGGCACCCACTCCGGAACTCGGCGCGCCGGGTGGCTCACCGATGGATTTTCTTTCCGAGGCCATGTTCTGCGCGCAGGTGGCCCACACACGCGGCGAGGAAGCCGTCTCGAGTCTCTACGAAAAACACGCCTTCTCATTTCTGAGCGATCTGGTGGTCGATCGCATCGCAGCCAAAAAGTGCGCGCCAGTCCGGACTGCTGTAGATGACCAAATCGTGTGGGGCAGGTGTCCCATCCGCATCGACCTCGCCGGAGGCTGGACCGACACGCCGCCTTATTGCCTGAAACGCGGCGGCGCTGTCGTAAATGTCGCGCTCGATCTCAATGGCCAGCCGCCCGTGCAGGTCTTCGCCCGCGTGCCTCTGCATCGCGAAATCGTGATCCGCTCGATCGACCTCGGAGCGGAAACGCGCATCCGCACCTTCGAGGAGCTTGAAGACTTTACCCATGTCGGCGCAGAGTTTTCGCTCGCGAAGGCCGCTCTGGCACTCGCCGGCTTCCATCCGCGCTTCACCGCCCACACCCGCGCGGCATCACTCGAAGCGCTCCTCGGTGAATTCGGCGGCGGACTCGAAATCTCCCTCCTCGCCGCCACTCCGAAAGGCTCCGGTCTCGGCACCAGCAGCATCCTCTCCGCCACACTTCTTGGCACCCTCTCCGAAGTCTGCGGCCTCGGCTGGGATCACGAGGAAATCTGCTCCCGCACACTCGCGCTGGAGCAACTCCTGACAACCGGCGGCGGATGGCAGGACCAGGCAGGCGGAATCCATCGCGGCCTGAAAATGATCGAATCCTCGCCCGGCTTCACCCAACGCGGTCTTGTGCGCTGGCTCCCCCAACACCTCTTCGGTCCGTCGAACACCAACGGCATGGCCCTTCTCTACTACACAGGCATCACCCGCGTCGCAAAAGGCATCCTCCGCGAGATCGTGCGTGGAATGTTTCTCAACCGCCCGGAAACGATGTCCCTCCTCGACGAAATCGCCGCCCATGCGCGTGATTCATTTGATATCCTGCAACGCGAATCCTGGGACGGCCTCTGCAGCGTCGTGAGGCGCACATGGGAACTCAACTGCGCCCTCGATGCCGGCACCAACCCGCCCGCCGTCCAAGACATCCTGAACCGCGTCGCCGATTGGACCGCCGCCGCAAAACTCCCCGGAGCCGGTGGCGGCGGCTACATCCTCTTCCTCGCCAAAGACGCCGAAGCCGCCTCCCGCATCCGCCACGAACTCACCACACGCCCGCCAAACCCAAGAGCCCGCTTCGTGCGAATGGACATCTCAGACACCGGCCTCCAAGTCACGCGAAGCTGATCAACGCCAACATTGGTGCGGAATTTTTAGAAATTGATAGCCCAACCTCCACAGCGATACTCAAAGAAGTGCGCCCCCCGGGACTCGAACCCGGAACCAATTGATTAAGAGTCAACTGCTCTACCATTGAGCTAGGGACGCGTGGGATTTGGGAGGCTTTGGATTGGGTTCCGAAGCCGACCATGCTTTGTCTAGCGAAGCACGGGTGTGCTTACGGACAAATCAGAGGCAAGACACTAAATTCGCACGCTGGCGGATGGCAAGTAGAAATAGCGCGGCGGGCCCGTCAATTTGCCGGCACAGAGTTGAGCTCCAGCCAAGCGGCGTAGGCTTCTTCGGAGGTTTCGCCGGCTGCGAGGGCGAGGGTTTCGAGGACGGCTTCTTCTTCGGGGGCTTCGAGAGACCATCCATTAACTCCAAGAAAGATGTAGGCCGACATAAAGCCGGTGCGTTTATTTCCGTCCAAGAAAGGGTGGTTTTTGACGATCCCATGGGAATAGGAGGCCGCCATCTCAAACAAAGTCGGGCTGCCATAGGAGACGAGATGCTTGGGCCTGTTCAGCGCGGAATCGAGCAAGCCTTCGTCTCTGATGCCTGACAAACCTCCGAAGCGGTTGAGCAGTTCGGCATGCACCGCAAGGAGGATGTCCTTCGTGATCCAGTTAGGCTCGTTCATTTGGCGAGTTCACGAAGTGCGTTGCGATATCTCTGCATGCCCTTTTCGGCTACTTGCATGAATTGTTGAAAGCCCGGGCGCTCGGGGGTGACGCGGAGGGAGCATTCGGGGGATTCCGTGAAATAGAGAATCGTGCCTTCCTCGGCTTTGAGTTGTTGGAGGGCTTCTTTGGGGAGGACGACGCCGAGGGAATTACCGATTTTGCGAACTTTGGATTGTGCGATCATGGAATAACATTAGTTATCACATGGCGATTGTCAATCGGCGGCGTGGTTCGTTTTACGGGTTGCGGCGTGGGTTTTCGAAAGGGTGCAGGACAAGAAAGTCACGGATTCTCGCAGAGCGTGTATTTTTTTGGCTTGTGTATTGTCTAGTTACTAGACAAAATTATTAACCATGAACCCAAGCTCT
>JBIKUM010000335.1:0-3158 GCA_044347585.1 Terrimicrobiaceae bacterium | reverse complement strand
AGCTATCCCCCACTTCCCGGCAGATTACTCACGTGTTACGCACCCGTTCGCCACTGGATCTAGCGTGTATTACTACAAACTAAACCCCGTTCGACTTGCATGTCTTATCCACGCCGCCAGCGTTCGTTCTGAGCCAGAATCAAACTCTCCGTTGAAAAGTTTGTCCCTCGCGCTAAACGAGGGAAATTTTTTCTGACTAATCATGTTTGCAGTCCTGTGAGACAGGCGCTGCAGTATGTTGTCGAAGCTTTAAAAAACAAAATCGACGAGAAACGCACAATTCAGCAATTGCTGTATAATTGTCATTTCTATATATTCTATATATTGCGTTCTGAATTTTACCGACTAAGGCAAAATTCGAATTGGACTTTCAAAAATCTGCTTCACTGCGAACTCGTAGATCCATGGCTTGATTTAGCCTTGAGACCGACGTTTTTATAGATTCGCTTGAGATCAGTTCCGCTTGGCAGTGATGCCAGCGGGGTGAAGACCATATGACACTTCCAATTTTGGTCAATAGCTTTTCGAAATTTATTTTTCCGGGCCCACCTATCGCGGAAGAAAATTTTCGACGGGATGCTCGGAGAGGGCGATTATAAAAGCCTCTCAAGCCGTCAACAAATATTTTCTCAAGTTGAAATCCAAGATCTGAGATGGAAGGATATTTTTTCAAACTAGGCCTACGAAAAAGACAGATTAGTATTCACTCATCGCATCGTTCAGATCGCAGGACGCTCTCAAGCCGCCAAGCCAGTTCCCCAAGCCACTATCGATGGCGTTATTCTCGATTCCATCGAGACCACCGATGTCGCGGAACTCCGACCCGAACTCTTCGCCCTCAAAGCTTGGGAGGATCTGCGTTTCACACCCATGCTCGAGACCCTCGGCATGAACCCCAGCGCCATAGCCACAGCCCAGCTCATGGTTTCCAACTGCCTCATCGAGCCTCTGAGCGAATGGGCTTTGATCCCAACCCGAAAAACCGAAATCCCAGCGTGAAGAGTTTGTAGTGCCTTTGGGGCGACCCTCTAGGTTTTATGCGGGTTTCCGGTCACCCATGCTAAGGTTTCCGAGCAGATGGATTGAAACCTGATCGCCGGAACAATAATCAGGTCCACGCATTGACACATTTTAAAATTTCGTCGTGATTAATGACGAGCAACAGGATCGCCTCCAGTCATTTTTGTATGGGAAATCGAATGTTGGAGAAAACACAGGACTTTTACCGCATCGCTGAAGGGGGATGGCCGAAAAGTCGGCTGAACGAGCGGCTGAATGTATGGATGTCCGGATATCCTGCCCGCTCCGAAACGCATTTCACGCTAAGTCCTTCCTCTTTGATCCAGTTCGCCGCACGGCGCAGGCGCGTTTCACGCAAATAGCGGCCGATGCTCAATCCCGTTTCCTCCCTGAAGCGGGATCGCAGGTGGCTTTCACTCATGGAGAGTTTTCGGGCCAGTTCCTCAAGCCTGATGCCGGGGTGGTGCAACTGCAGTGCGTGAACAGACCCAATCAGGTTCCCCCGCTGGTCGGCCTCCTGGGGATCATGAACAGGATAAAGCGCCCTCAGCAGCCGATAGAGGCGAGAGGAAAGTAGAAGCCCGTCCCGCGATGGTCGGATCCATTCCTGAATGAAAGATGAAAGAAGATTCCGCGCATCGGTGCCGAGACGACGGATTCCTCTCCAGGCCTCGCTGGAAACCGTATGCTGCGGCCAGTCGAAGGTGACGAAAACCCAGTTCAGCCTTTTTGCAATCTTTGCGTAGGAATGAAGATGCAGGGGAGGAATGAGCAGGATTTCAGCCGGGCCGAGTGATTCGCACGAGCAGTCGATTTTAACATTGCCGCGACCAAGCAGGGAAATGATGAGAACCCAACGCTGGTGTAGATCGGGCGGTATTATCCCGGAGGAAAGGCTTGCTCCGTCGCTTCGTGAGAAGACCAGAATGTTGTCCGGGAGTATTTCTCGTGGCCGGTGGACACCCTCGAAGTAGTCGTTCGGCTCCCCGATTTCATGAAGCATCTTGATAAGAATCTGATTGTTCATTTCATCGGAAATGACAAATAAATCATCGCTGCGGCTATAGCAAGAGAGGTTCCTGGAGAGCTAGCTTGACTCCCCATGAGCAAAACCACTTCATCCTCCACAAGTTCAGCGCCCACCCGCATCGGCGTGATCGGCAGCGGGGCCCGGAAACAACATGTCATCACGAGCCTCCTTGGGGAGTCGCCTTCGAGCACGGTGACTGCGATCTGCGATCCCGATGAGGTCGCTCTGGATCGGTTTCGCCGGGAGGTGGCCCCCGATGCGGCCGTGTGTGATTCGGTGGATGAGCTATGCGCGCGGGAGGATGTCGACTGGGTCTTTATAGGATCGTTCAACTGTCATCACGCCGCGCAGACCATCACCGCATTCAGGGCCGGCAAGAATGTCTTCTGTGAAAAGCCCCTCTCCTTGTCGCTCGACGAGGCGGAGGAGATGCACGAAGCGTGGAAGGCAAGCGGCCGCACCTTCGCCCTGGGACTTGTTCTGCGCTATTCCCCGCTTTACCGCATGGCCCGGAATTTTTTGGAGGAAGGACGCATCGGGGAGATCCTTTCCTTCGAGTTCAACGAGACGCTCGATTTCAATCATGGGGGATATATTCACGGCAATTGGAGGCGTCACCGCGAGTTGGCAGGCACCCATCTTCTGGAAAAGTGCTGCCATGACATCGATCTCGCATTGTGGCTTACGGGGAGTCTTCCGACCCGTGTCGCCAGCTTCGGGGGGCGCAGTTTTTTCAAACCGGAGAACTCATGTCATGTTGCAAGGATCGGCAATTCCCCCAACGGCGCCACTGCCTACAGCGCCTGGCCCGACCCGCACGGCGTCGATCCTTTCAGCGATGACAAGTCGATCGTGGATCATCAGGTGGCCATCCTCGACTTTGCTTCCGGGATCAAGGGGACATTCCACACCCAGTGCAACGCGGGCTTACCCGAAAGGCGCTTCTATTTTTGTGGCACGGAGGGATCCATGCGCCTTGACGCCTACAGCGGCGAACTGGAAGTCGGGCGGATCGGCTGGGAGAAAACGATTTCCCTCCACAAGACAATCGCCGGCTCCGGACATGCCGGGGGCGATGAACTGATGGCCAAGGAACTCGCGGAGGTTT
>JBIKUM010000434.1:0-2604 GCA_044347585.1 Terrimicrobiaceae bacterium | reverse complement strand
GCAGGATTCGCTGCATTGCCGACAATATCTGTTCTCTGGGGCTGGGGAGTCTGGCTGATGTTATCCCCTGTCATGTTGTCTTCCCAGTGTACATCCTGATAAACATTCCCGCCAACAGTTACCGCGGTCCATGATGTGGGCCACGTGGGCAGCGCCTGTGCAACAGATGCAATCATCACCGCGCCGATCGCTACGTTCAGCATTATATTTTTCATCTCAATGTCCTTCCTGTTTCCTGTCGATCAAAAGACTTTTTTGTCTATAATATCGATAGAATTTTTATAATTTACCATATCTATGTGTATGGGGCGCATTTCCGATTCATTGACTTGTGTCATGAGGCGGATGCCAGCCACAGGGAGTCGAGTTCACCGTTCCAGTGCCTAACGATGATTCTGAGCAGGGCGGCGAAGCCGTCCTTGGTCCAGAACTGACCGGTCCGCTTGAGGCGGTTCTGGAACTGGGAGCAGAGGGACTCGACGGATCCGCTGCCAACGGGCACGCCAAGCTTTGCGTTGGCGGCGTAGTCCATGTGATCGGCGTGGCTCCTGAAGTAGGCGTTCTGCGCGCGGATGGACTCAAGGGCTGCCGGGTCGTCCGAGGGAGGCTCCTCCAGCAGCCCGTCGAGCGTCTTGAACAGCCGGTCGGGCGATTTGTGCTTGAGGCTGTGAAGGATTTTTCCGCACCACTCCTTCGCCTTGGCCGTGCCCGCGCCATGGAGCGCGGCAGCTAGGGCGTGGAGGTGCTGGCTGAGATGGTAGAAGTCCAACATGGCCTGTGAACATTGCTCGAAACGGTCTTTGTAAATGTTCCAGAGCCATACACCGCCGTCCATGACGAAGAAGACGGCCTTTGCCTTAAGGAGGCCCATCCTCACCGCCTCGCCGTGCAGGATGATGCCGAAGTCGTGGGGCGAAGTGTCAGCCGGGACGGCCACGACATGCTTCTCCATGATGGCCTTCCGGCGTCCGCTGACGGCCAGCAGTGCGGCGAGTCTGAAGACGACCGCCGAGCGGATCTCGTGCCAGTGGACGCGCTCCGGGAGACTCCTGTCGCCCTTGCTCTTGCCCCAGTTCGCCCCGCGGTGGCGGGCGTTCCAGCCGTCCGCCATGATGATGAGCGTGTCCTCGGAGCCCGCGGCCCCAGCGCCCGCGCCCGCCGGTGGGGTCTCTTCCGCGACCGAGCCCAGGCGCATGACTGTCGAGCGCGTAGCGTTGTCGCTGGCGATGAACCACGCCGCCTCGTTCGCGAGGACGGCGGCCTTCTCATAGCTGCCCGTTTCGGTGGCGAGCACGGCAAGGCGCCTCTCCATGTCCGGCGAAAAATGCTGGTTCGCCCTGAGGCCGAGGTGTGCACGGGCGGGGCACGTCCAGCGCCCGTCCCCGCCGACTCCCTCTCGGCACCGCAGAACGACTATCCCGAAGAACGTGGCGAGGCGGACATCCCGGAAGCGTTTGCGCCTGAGTGCCGCCACATCGCCGGACGACTCCTCCCATTCGTCCAGCATCCTCTGGACGTGCTCCTCGTAGCCAGTCCGCAACTCCTCCCTCCGGCCCTCGAAAAAGGCCCGCTCCGTCCCCGCCAGCGGGCTGACCTGCGCCGTCTCCCCATTTATTTTCACCGTCCCTCCTTTTTTTGTTGACATAGTAGCATTGCAGTGCTACTATTATGCGCAAAAGGAGGTTTCATGTCAACAGAACTTGAGAAAAAAGAGAAGAAAATAAGCTCCCTGCTCGCCACGATGGCGAAACTCGGCGCAATGCGCCCCGGGACGCTGACGGTGCAATACCGTAACCCGGCGGAGAAACTGACGCCGTTCAACCAGCTCAGCTACACGCACGGGGGCAGGAGCCGGTCGGAGTATGTCCGCCCCGAGAGCCTCGCCGCCGTCAGGAGGGAGGTTGAGACCTATAGGAAGTTCCGTGCGCTTATCGAGGAAGTCGTCGAACTTTCTCTGGAGTCGTCACGGCTGCGCCACAAAAGGGAATGACCGCCCCCCGTGCCTGACCGAAGGGCGGACTCGGCGGTCAGGTCAATGAATCGGAAATGCGCCCGCTGAACATTGCTGCCATTATTATAGAGTGACAACTCTGTGTTACTCAAATAGTTGTTGTTTGCGCCTCCGTCCGCGAGCACACGCACGTCATTCGTGGTGGTCAGGGTGATTGCGAAGGTGGATGTTGCACACAAGAGCAGACTTGTGACAAGACAACAGGAGTGACGAAGCAACCGACTGATTAGTTTCATTTTTTTCCTTTCGACCTGATGGTCTATGTTATCCAAGAATCGCATCCATTATGCTTGGGAAAGGGCTGGCAAGTCAAGGGCGATTAATACCACTTTCCGCCAGTGTAGAAAATTGTTATTTTAAGCAAACGCGGCTTCTAACTGATTCAACACGCTTTGTTCTTCCGGCGAGAGCGTGCCGAAGCCCAGGAAGCCTCCTGCCGCATTCGCGATGGTGCGCGCGTCCGTCAGCACCTCCTCTTTCAGGGACTGGCATTCTTTACGGCTCAACTGCTGGCAGAGCGCCTGGATGTAGTGTTCCCAGGCCTCCATGAGTTCAGGGCCCGGTTTCTGCTTGAGCCAGACCGAGTGCATAAT
>JBIKUM010000334.1:0-3165 GCA_044347585.1 Terrimicrobiaceae bacterium | reverse complement strand
AAATTTTCCGGCATCCCGAGGCTTTGATGGCGTTGAATCCGATCTACGGCATCAGATTCCTTCTCGCTAGCGGCTTTACCGTGTGGCCAGTCATCGGCGCTGTCGTTCTGGTGGTAACAGGGTCCGAAGCCCTCTATGCGGATTTAGGGCACTTTGGTAGAAAGCCGATCCTGAACGCCTGGCGATGGCTGGTGTTCCCGTCCTTGGCCCTCAATTATCTAGGACAGGCCGCCCTGGTGGCCGGGAATCCAGGAGAGGCTGCGGATACCGGTCTTTTTTTCATGATGTTGCCGAGTGGCGAGGCGCGTGTCTTGCTGGTTATGTTGGCTACCCTTGCCACGATTATCGCATCGCAAGCCCTGATAAGCGGGGTCTTTTCCCTCGCCAGCCAAGCCATGGACCTCGGCTATCTGCCTCGTCTTCATGTGCGGCACACCAGCGCAACGGAGCGCGGCCAGATTCACATCCCCGTTGTCAACGGCATCCTTGGTCTGTCGTGCATATTGCTCGTTCTGGCTTTCAAATCCAGCGAGGCACTCGCAGGCGCCTACGGAATCGCTGTGACATCGGCCATGGCAATCACCTCGTATGGTTTTGTGATCATGTCCCGGAAACGCCAAGGCATGGCTTTGTGGAAAGCGGCACTGTTGTTAACCGGGCTCATGATCCTCGACCTGCCGCTGGCTGGGGCTTGTCTCACCAAATTGTTTGACGGCGGATTCGTGCCTCTCGTCCTTGCCGCTGGTGTCGCGATCATCATGCTCACTTGGAGAAAAGGCCGCGACCTTGTGCATGCCTCGGTAGGAGCCAATGCGATGACGACCGAGGCACTGGGACAACTCATCGCGCGGGAAAACATCCTTCGCATTCCAGGAACGACTGTTTTCCTGGCTCGGCAAGGATCATCCACCATGGCTTCCGCCAGGGTTCTCGAGCAACGAAAGCGACTTCATGCGTTGCCGGAAAAAATCGTCCTGCTTTTTCTCGATACCGACTGGGAGTCCCCGCTCTCTGAGGCCGAGATACGAGGGATCGAACGACGCGAAGGCAATATTTGGGAAATTCATGCCACACACGGCTACATGGTCGAACCCGACGCACCCCGAATCCTCGTGCTGGCTTCACAGAAGTCGGGCGGAGAATTTGATGCCGAATCATCCATTTTTATTTTCGCACAGGAAATCATTCTCACATGCCAACCTGGCCAATTACCTCGCTGGCAGCGTATGCTCTTCGGCTTCCTGAGCCGGAATGTCCTACCCGGACCGAACTACCTCGCCATTCCTCCGGATCGGCTTGTGGTGTTTAATTGGATGCTGCATCTGGAGCATTTCTCCAAAAGATTGGGATGCGGAGGTGCGTCTTGATCGCTAGAGGATTCAAGCCCGGTGCTGGAGAAAAAGCGATCTGGCTGCTAAGGTGAGAGCAGGTAGCGATCCTACGGCTCATTTTGTTTTTCACCCAGCACTACTGCCAAGGAACCTGAAATAACAAGGAGAGCGGCAAGTATTTTTGCCGTGGTGAGGGGTTCCCCCACGAGGACTGCCGATGTGATCAGCGTGAACACGGGAATCGCCAGAAACGCGGTGGAGGAAATTGGAGCGGGAAGATGTCGTTGCACATGCGTCATGGCCCACTGGCCAAAAGCCCCGGCGACAAGTCCTGTAAAAAGCAGCACGCCGATGGTTTTGATATTCCAATCGATCTTGGCGGAGGGTTCAAAAATGAGGGCCAGCACCAAGCAAAGAAGGCAGGCGAGGAGGGATTGCCAAGCTTGCACCACCGGCAGCGAGCTCACGCGGGGAGTGTGGCGCACAACGAGGATCGAGATGCTCCAGCCTGCGGCCGCAAGAAGAAGGAGTCCACTGGCCAACCAGGCTTCGCCATGACTCCAGTCGAGGTTCATTGGGCTGAAAAGCGTGAGGATGCCGAGAAGGCAAAGCAGGAATCCCACTGCTTTCAGGCGGTTGAGTTTTTCCCCGTGGAAAGCGATTCCCGCAGGGACCACGAACAACGGCGTGGCATAGCAGAGGATATTTGCATGCCCGGCGTGCAGGTGTTGGATACCGAGGTGGGCGAATACGATGAAGAGCGCCATTTGGAATGTGCCTCCCACAAAGATCAGTTTGAGATCACCGCGTTTCGGCCATGCCAGCGATCCGGTGGCGGCAAGGATCAGAAAAATCCCGCTCATGGCGACAGCGACCCGACCGAAGCCGAACCAGAGAGGAGAAATCAATTCCGATCCCGCCTTCATCGCGGGCCAGGTGAGGGCGGAGGAGATGAGTAGCGCCAGAAAAATCAAGACGAGCGCGAAGCGATGAGATGGCATTGCTGATCAATGAGTGGTGAACCAGTCCATGCAAGCAAGGGCTCCAGTTCCAGCTGCAAAATGGGGCGGGCGGCGGTTCATTTTTTAATCCGGAGGATCTGGTGAAGGACAACGGCCAGCACTGTCGTCAGCGTGAGTGGGGAGTCGGCAAAGGCCCTCAGGCCGACCGGAAGGCTGAGAACGGCGGAGGGAAACCACGCGAGGCCAAGACCGAATATCAGCGGGATGCTCACCACAAAGGTCTTTCGCATATCGAGGCCGGAGGACCAGATGATCTGAATTCCGGCAACCATCATGAAGCTAGTCACATACAAAAGAATGGCTCCCATGACCGGCGGCGGCATGACCGCGAGGAAGCCCGAGATGAGTGGCGAGAAACCCAACAGGACAAACAGCAGTCCAGCCGAGTATCCGATAATCCGGCTGGTGACGCCGCTGGCTCTTGTGAGTGACACATTGCTGGCGGAGGTATCCGAGGCCATACCACCGAGGAGTCCGGAGGCCGTGACGCAGGCGGCATCCGCCATGAGCCCGCCGGAGATGCGGCTCATGTCGGGAGAGGTCCATCGGTCGTCATTGATCTTTTCGCACATGATGAGATTGCCGAAAGATTTCAAAGCTCCGGTGATGGAGACGATGGCGAAGACCGGAACGAGCGACCAGTCGAACGCGAGATTCGGCAGGCCCTCCAAAAGAGGCGAGGCAATCCAGGGTGCGTCGACCGCCTGCCGCAGACTGGAGATATTGATTAAGCCGAATGCTGAAGACAGGCCGTAGCCGCTCGCGAGCCCGATCAATACAGCATAAAGTCGCAGAGATTTGCTCCAGATATT
>JBIKUM010000595.1:0-3173 GCA_044347585.1 Terrimicrobiaceae bacterium | reverse complement strand
GTTTTTTGAAGGCTTGCTCAGTATAACACCAGACGCAACTGTTTGCAAGGAATTTTTGTAATCCTGTTATCGCCTGCTATCGCCCGTGTTACGCCTGTGAATCATGTGAAATGATTGTGAATCGATCCTGCTATCGATTGTGAATCGATCCTGCTATCGATTGTGAATCGATCCTGCTATCGATTGTGAATCGATCCTGCTATCGATTGTGAATCGATCCTGCTATCGATGCTATGCTGGTTGCTATGCTCTCATCATGCATGCTTGCAGTGTTTTGTTTTGTCTTCAATGCTGTTCCTCCGTTTTTACACCCATGTCCACCATTCACGGACAAACAATCCACAATCCATGGAAATTTGTTACATATCTGTTACATGACTGAAAAAGCTGTAATAACCCGTTGCCAATAAGGAAATTGTGTAATACCATAGATAAGCCATTCACAATGATGGAAGGAGGTCGCGGTCATGATCTGTCGGTGCGCGCTCCGTTTGGCGGAGAAAGCGGCCGATTTTTTTCATTTAGTATGGCGGGATCGTTCGCCGGGAATGGCGGCATGATGTAAAATGACATGAAAGGGCGTGAAACCCGGCGGAATGCATCCCATCACGGATTGGAACCCCCAGAGTGATGCAAACCGTCAAATACACCGTTTCACGCCTCCTTCATCATAATGCATCATGCGCTGTCGGACAAGATCCTTGAACGCTATTTTATTGAAGGTGCACTGCCTCGTGAGATCCGCCCCAAACGATGTAAACGAGAAGGGTGTATCGAAACGAGGCACATTCATCGACATGGAAGCTTCCCTCGAAAATCGGTATACCGCACCGGCATCGGTTGGGTCATCAACCTAACCGTCCAGCGATTCCGATGTGCCCGGTGCGGGAAGACATTCAGCATCATTCTGCCAAGCCACTTCAAGTGGCAGCGCGCAGACCTGTCCACCCAGCAGACAGTGGCACTTGAACATCGCTCCCTGACGTTCCTGCTTGCTGAATTCAGCAAACGGACATTGCAGCGTTGGCACCAAAAATGGAACGAATGGGCCAAGCGCCTGCATGCGCAGATTCTTCAATGGATTCTCCATATGAACCCCGGCGTCTCAGTGAACGTGGATGCCATCACGGCAGCAAAGCCATTGCCATACCTCGCATTTCTGCTCAACCAGATTCCTCAAAACCGTCATGGTCCAGCCACCGTCATGGCAGTCGCCCGGTTTGGCGGGGTGTCACTTCAGGCAATCCCACAATGTTTGTCACTCTCTTTACCCTCCCACCCATGTTATTCTGTAAATCAAGGGCGCGCGCACCTGAATTTAGTGATTCGAGGTGATTCCGGATGACACAGAAAGATCGTGAACAGATCGCAACGGGCAGATTCCACATCATTTCCCCCATCGTGAACCGAGCCACCTCCCTGAATCCAGGGGAAGTGAGTGCCTGGTTCCGGGAGGCTACCCAAAAGACATGGACACACGAGCCATATTGGCGGGACAGGCGCTTCGGGTGGCGCACGCTGGAACGATGGAAGCAGCAGTACGACAGGATGGGCTTTGATGGGCTCATGCCTGCGATGCCACCACCACGCCCGACGACCGCTATTCCGGAAACCATTCTGCGGCTGGCCGAATCCATTCGCAAGGAGATGCCTGAACTGAGTGTGGAAACCGTACTGTACCAGCTGTACAAGGAGTACGGTGTGGCGCGTGGCACGGTGAACCAGAGCACATTGAGCCGGCATTTCCGTCGCATGGGATTGACCCGGCAGCATATGAAGAATGTCGATACTGTCCAGCGCGGATATCGTCGTTTCGAGGCAGAGGCACCCATGGACCTGTGGCAGAGTGATTTTCAGCACACGCTGTCCCTTCCTGACCCGATGGAGGCAAAGCGAAACAAGACGGCCAAGCTCTGCTTGATTCTCGATGACCACAGTCGGTACATTATTCATGCCCAGTTCTATTGGGATGAGCGCATGCCAAGTCTAGAGGACTCGCTGAAAAAGGCGATAGAAAAGCGAGGAATTCCGACCATTTTTTATTGCGATAACGGATCTGCCTATAGCTCTGGACATATCGCCCACATTTGTGCGCGACTTGGCATACGTCTTTCCCATTCGCGTCCATACAAGCCCCAGGGTCGGGGCAAGGCTGAAAGGGCGTTTCGCTTCGTAGACACCAGTTTTCTGCCCCTTGTAAAGAACAAAATCAAGAAAAAGCAGGTGCAAACTCTGGATGACCTCAACCGGTCGCTGCAGGACTGGATTGAGGAACATTACCACGAACGAGTGCATGGAGAAACTGAGGAACCACCGCGCACCCGGATGGGTCGACATCCTGTTAAGCCCTTGCCATTCGGGAAACAGGAGTTGCGAAGGTTGTTCTTCCTCGAAGAGACCCGTAAGGTGGACAAGACCGGAACCGTTTCACTCAACGGGCTGTCCTACCAAGTGCCTGCAGAATTTTGCGGACTGAAAATACAGATACGGTATGACCCGTATGACCCAAGCGATGCTGAAGTTTATCTCAATGGCGTGCTCGCAGGGAAAGCGGAGCCGTCGGATCCGGTCGCACGGTACCGAAAGCGGTTCCGGAAGGAAAATCCGGAAGAAGCGAAGTCGGAATCCGTCCTGGATGGGCAACTGGTCTTCTCTTTTTCCGGTGAAACGGCAGCAGGCGGGCGAAACCGTGAAACCCTCTCTGCGATGGAGGTGCGCGGATGAATCCATTTCTGACAGATCCCGAAACAGCGGAGATTCTGGGTGCCGCGCAGAAGGAAGCCCTTGCACGTATGCGACATGTCGTGGAATCTGGAACGCTGGGGGTGTTGACCGGCGAAGTGGGCAGCGGAAAGTCAACACTGCTCAACCTGCTGTCAACCGAGCAGCAGCAGTCGGATCGGCAGGTCATCTGGCTGAGCAGTTCGAGAATGTCAGTCAGGGAGCTGTACGGCGGGGTTCTCAAGGCTATGGGCGAATCTCCGGCTTTTTCCACGACTAAGGTCAAGCAGCAGTGGCGGGAGATGATGGAATCCCGTGCGATGTCTGGCGGCCGGGATATCCTGTTGTTGATTGACGAGGCCCATGAGATGCCTGAGACCACATTGCTTGAGGTCCGATTCCTGATGACGGAGTCCCAGAGCACCCGACCCGCTTTTCCCGTTGTGCTGGCC
>JBIKUM010000333.1:0-3174 GCA_044347585.1 Terrimicrobiaceae bacterium | reverse complement strand
AGGATTTCACGAGAATCTCATGGACATCCATGTGTCCGTAGCCGTGGTGGTCCTTGAGGATGTGGCCTCCGTAGGCGAAGCGTCCGTTTTCGCAAAAGATGGTTGTTTTTTCATTGATGGTGCCCTCATTGAGCGCGCCTGAGGCAACGACGATTTTGAATGTCGATCCGGGCTCCACCATGTCGATGATAGCCCGGTTTTTCATTTGCTCCGGCTGGGCTTTACCCGGCTCGTTCGGGTTGAAACAGGGGCGGCAGGCCATCGCGAGAACGGCCCCGGTTTTTGGATCCACGAGGACGGCGTTGGCGGTTTCGGGCTTGAGATCCTTGTAGGCTGCATCCAGTTCCTCTTCGACGATGGATTGAAGGCCCATGTCGATGGTGAGGCGCACATTCTTGCCGTGCTCCGGATCCTCTTCCACGCCTCGGTAGAGAACGATCTCGCGGCCCATGCGGTCGCGTTCGATGAAGCGGTAGCCGTCCTTTCCGGACAGTTGGCTGTTCATCGAGAGTTCGATGCCTTGCATGCCTTTCCCCTCGTGGTTCAGGAACCCAAGGATGTGGCCGAGAGCCTCGCCATTTGGATAGATACGGATGGCGTCCTGTTCCGAGTAGATGCCGCGCAGATTTTGTTTCTGCATCTCGCTGAAAAGGGCGACGGCTGTCTCCTCGGGAACCTCCCGCTTTAGGACAATGTATTTTTTGCCGGTGGAAAATTTTTCAAGAACCTCTTTTTCGTCAAGGTTCAGATGGCTGGCAACGAGTGCGGCAAGGGGCTCGGGTTTTTTGAGGCGCGAGGCATCCGCGAATATCGTCCGCACCGGGAGGTTTGTGGCAAGAATCTCTCCGTTGCGGTCGAGGATCATTCCCCGTTTCGCCTGGATGACTTGGCGGATGCTGTGCTTCTTCGCTGCAAGACGCGAATACTCGTCATGCTTGGCGACATGGAGATGGATCAGTCGGGCCGAGAAGACCGTAAAGATACTGGCGGCGATGCCACAGGCGATTCCTATGCGTGTGTTCGCCGTAAACTTCATTGCCGGCCGACTTCGTTGAAGGCTGTGCGCAGGGTTCCGACCTCGGTGGCTTGCACGGGAGGCGTGAGACGGGCGATTTTGTCGCTCGTGATATTGACGACGGCAATGTAGCCGGATTTCACCCGCGCCTGAAGGGCTGGGCGGGAGGTGAGTTCGGTGACTTTGGCAAGCAGGACATCGTTCTCAGCGCGGACCTGCTGGATTTTGCGCTCGGTCTGGCGGATTTGCTCACCGATGGCGAATTGCTGGTTCTTGATGTAAACGAAACCAAGTCCCACGGCGAGCAGGATGGTTACGATGCTTGAGACGCAGAGGATCTTTCCGATTTGAATCGGGTTGGAATTAACGGGTGTCGTCAGTTCAGTGTTCATGGTTGGACTCCTATATTTTTTCGACAACGCGCAGCTTGGCGCTGCGTGATCTTGGGTTTCGCTGCATTTCCCGCTCGCTCGGTGTGATCGGGTGAGGGGTGAGAAGTTTGAAAAGGCGGTCTGGATTCCGGCGTGGCTTCGGCCACTCCGGGCGGTCTATCCACTCGCGGCTGTGTTCGCGGAAGAAAACCTTCACGATGCGGTCTTCGAGCGAGTGAAATGTGATGATTGCAAAACGGGCGCCTGGTGCGAGACGCTCTGGCAGGGCATGGAGTGCATGCCGCAACGCATCGAGTTCGTCGTTCACATGAATGCGCAGGGCTTGAAAAATCTTGGTCGCCGGATGCTTTGCTCCACGGCGTGGCGAAACGCTTTCTACCGCTTTGACGAGGTCGAGCGTCGTTTGAAAGGGGCGGGATGCCCTGATCTCGACGATCTTCGCCGCGATGCGCCGCGCATTTTGCTCCTCGCCGTATTGTTGAAAAATTCTTGTGAGTTCGGACGCCGGCAGCGTGTTCACAACATCGGCGGCTGATTGTGCCGCGCGTGGACTCATGCGCATGTCGAGCGGTCCCTCGCGCATGAGCGAGAATCCGCGTTCCGCTTCATCGAGTTGGTGTGATGAGACGCCGATGTCCAGAAGCGCGCCGTTCAGAAGGCGCTCCTCGCCGATGTCGTCCAGCGCCTCGCAGGCATCGCGGAAATTCGACTCCACGAAACGCGCCCGTGGTGCGAACTCCTTCAGCGTCTCGCGGCATTCCGCAAGGGCCTGAGGGTCCTGATCCAGTCCAATGACCTCCGCTCCCGCTTGCAGGAGCAGGGCCGAGTGGCCTCCACCTCCAGCCGTTCCATCCAGAAACAACATTCCTGGAGCCGGCTGCAGATAGGCTTTCACCTGCCTGGCCATGATTGGAACATGGTAGGTGTTGCCGGGCATATCAGGGGCTCCTAAAAAAACTCCCAGGTAGATTTCGGAATCGAGGTCTCTCATAGGATGGGTTGCAGGAAATTTTCATTTGGTATCCACATTTTTCCTCCCGGGCCGTGCCCCTTCCGAAAGGGCTCTCCGGGATTTTATTTGCGGATTGTCAGTTGTGTTTCATCAGGTGTTGGTTGTTGGTAATTCGGAAAATTAGAGGCCGATATCGACGGCGACGCGTTTGTAGATTTCATCGTTAACCGCGGAGGCTGCGCTGTGCCGCTCTTTCGACCACAGTTCGAAGCGGCGTCCCGCGCCGATAAACACGATCTCGCCGGAGAGCGCCGCCGCTGCGGCGTGCGAATCGGGAATCAGAATGCGTCCTTGTTTGTCGGTGGCCACCTTGTGCGCCGCGCTGAAAAACTGGCGGATCGCCTGGCGTTTTTCTTGAGCTGATGCGCTGGAGTTTTGAATCCGCTGCTCCGTCGAGTGGAACTCCTCTTGCGGCATCACCATGAGGTATCCCTCCTGAGGGTGCGGTATTACAAAAAATTCCGCGCCCTCGCCCTTCACCCATGCAGACGGCACTGCCGCGCGATTTTTGGCATCAATCGCGCGCTCGTAAGTCCCGGAGTAAAAGGGCGGTGCTGTAGGCTCTTGCGGCATTTCTTGGGTTTGGGTTGTCATGACAATATTCGCCACGACTCCCCACAATTACCCATTTTTACCCACCAATGCAATTGTTTTTTACAATTTTTTTATGTCTGCCGGCTGTTTTCCCGATTGACCAATCAACTGGGCGCGCGAAAGATGTCCGTCATGCAGGGGAGCCCGCGAGGGCTGAGAGT
>JBIKUM010000046.1:0-12143 GCA_044347585.1 Terrimicrobiaceae bacterium | reverse complement strand
CGTCTTGCCAGGGCCATCCGCCGTCCTCACAGCACTCGTCGGTTCCGGCTTCCCGTGCGATCGTTTTTTTTTCGGTGGCTTCCTGCCGGTCAAAAGCGGCCGCCGCGCCAACGAACTCACCGCCGCAGCCGCGAGGCAGGAAACCAGCATCTACTTCGAGTCCCCGCACCGAATCCTCAAAACACTCACCGCGCTCGATGCCATCTGCCCCGGGCGCACCATCTGCGTCGCACGCGAACTCACAAAAACCTTCGAGGAATATCGCCGCGACACGCCAGCAGCGCTCATTGCCCACTTTGAAAAACATCCGCCCAAAGGCGAGATCACGCTTGTGATTCCCTCCGGCACTACCTCGCAGCGGGAACAAGATTCCTCCGAAGAGGACGATTGACCATGCCCCCACTCACGCCGCGCCAGCGCTTGGCTCGACTTGGAATCATCGCCGTCTCTGCTCTGCTCCTCTCCCTCCCGCTCCTCAAAAGCTTGAATCCATCACTTCCTGCACTGCCCTGCGGTTTCAAAGCCCTCACCGGCCTCCCATGCCTTTTCTGCGGCGGCACCCGCTCCGCCTGCGCGGCCCTCCGAGGGGACTTCGCCCATTCGCTTTACCTGAATGCCCTCTCGATACCTGCCCTTGGTTTCATCCTTCTCCTCGCCATGGCAAGCGCAGTCGAAATCGCCCGCAATCGCCCCATCACCGACTGGCGATCTGTCTCAAAGCCTCTTCTAAAACTCTGGCCCGCCTTAATCCTCATCCTGCTCATCTGGTGGGCCGTGCATCTCATCTCAGCCCTGCGAACCCCCAAACCCGAGTTGCTGAATCCCAACAACCCCATCGCCAAGCGCCTCCGCGCATATCTCCAAGATTAACTGACCTGCCCCGCACAAGCACCCCGCTCTGCTTGCAGGAACGCCGAGGTCCTCCTCGGCCCGCCTTAACTCTCGATCGTCTCCTTTTCAATCAGGGGTGAAGCGGAGGCATTCAGACTCCTTTTTCTCTCCGGCGTCGTTCTCCGGTTTCGGCGAATGGCGCTGTGAGTTCGAGTGCGAGATGCACGGGGCATCCTTGATTGGAGAGGATGGTAGAGTGGTCGAGTTGGGCTTGGATTTTCATAGTGTGGTTGGTGTTCTTGGTTTGTTGGTTTCTGTGCGCGGCCTTAAAAAGGGACGCCGTGCATCAGGCATTTTTCTTTTGGTTCGCTCCGCAAAAAACCGGGTGCGCTTGGGAGGTCGATCGGATGTGAGACAAACTCGGCTTCCACTTTTCCTGAATAAAAAGAAACTCGCTCTGCCATGCGAAGCCGCCTCTGGATGTGTTCTGAGGGTGGTTGCGTTTCAATACCGACTCGATGCTGTGTAGGATTTGTATGATCATTTCACCGCAACCCTAACAACTCCGGTCAGACATCCGCTGGGAGACTAAGAAGTTTCCGAAAAAATTTCTGCGGTGCAAATGGGTGTCATTGCATCACGCCAGCGAGGGCAGGTGCCTTTAAAGCCGGCGGAAAACTTCGACCCGCTCGCGTTTTCCGTTCGAGTGCGCGGCGGCTTTTGCTATCTTCGCTGCATGAAATTTTCCCGGTTCGCTGCAGTTTTTCTTTTTCCTGCGATCCTCATGGCGCGTGAAACGATGATCGACAACACGGGCGTGGTTGAAAATCCCAAGCCCACTTGGGAGACACAGAACAAGGCCCGCACCTTTTCTCTCCTTATTCCCGCGCCACGCGGCCAGATCACCGACCGCAATGGACAGCCACTCGCCCAGAGCCGCGTCAGCTACAATCTCGCGATCAGTTTTCCGACGCCGCTTGATTGGCCGGATTCAAAAATCATCTCCTTCGCCCGCCAGCAAATGGCTCTCGCCTCGAGTCTGATCAACCGCGACATCCGCCTCACGGATTCTGCGATTCTGAACCACTACAAGAACCGGGGCGTGCTACCCTTGGATTTTGCGACGGATCTCCTTCCCCGCGAGCTTTCGGCCGTGCAGCGCAGCATGCCGCCCAACCAGGTGCTCCGCCAAACCTATGTGCGTTTCTATCCGAATGGCCCGCTCGCCGCGCACATCATTGGATACACAGGCTACGAGGCACCGCTCTCGGCGCGCCCGATCGAAAACAACGATCTCATCTTTTCCGAGAGCGAGGGCAGGGAAGGTCTGGAGCAGGTGTTTGACCGCGAACTCCGTGGGCAACCGGGTCTCCTGCAAATTACATTCGACTCAAATGGCAAAAAAGTCTCCGAGCGCGTGGCCCGCCAGCCTGTGCCCGGCTACAATGTCATCACCACTCTCGATCTCACGCTCCAGCAGGAGGCGGAAAAGGTGCTCGCAAAAAACACAAACCGCGGAGCGCTTGTGGCGATGGATCCCAACAACGGTGAGATACTCGCCATGGCATCCTACCCGTCATTCAACCCGAATGATTTTGTTCCAATCGTGCGTCCAGATGTCTTTGCGCGCTACTCAAACGATCCCGCCGACCCGCTTGTTCCCCGCGCCTTCCGCGCGGCCTATCCGCCGGGATCCACCTTTAAGACCTTCGTGGGATTTGCCGGTCTCGAGACCGGGCGCATCACACCCAAGGAGACCTTCAGTTGCCCGACATCCTTCACCGTTGGCGACCACACTTTCCGCAACTGGAAAAAAGTCGACGCCGGCCGACTCACCTTCAAGCAGGCTCTCACGCAATCGTGCAACACCTGGTTCTACCAAGCCGGTCTCAAAATGGGACCCGAGCCCATTATCGACTTTTCCAAGCGCATCGGCCTCGGTCGCCGCACAGGCATTCCCCTTCGCTCCGAGGCCTCTGGAAACATCCCTGACAACGCTTACATGATGCGCGTCCACAAACGCACTATCAAGGGCGGCGATGTCGCCAACCTCTCGATCGGCCAGGGCGACATTCTCATCAGTCCCCTCCAAATGGCGCAGGCCATGAGCGTCATGGCCAATGGCGGATTCCTCCACCAGGCCAGGCTGGTGCTGCAGGTGCAGTCGATCGACAACAAAGTCGTCGCCGCCTATCCCGACCGCATCCGCGAGCAGATTCCCGTCGCTCCGGATGTTCGTGAAGAACTCCGCCGTGCGCTTGTGGGAGTAACGAGTGATGGCATGGGAACGGCCCACCAAGCGGCTGTGAAGGGAATCGAAGTCGCCGGAAAGACCGGAACCGCGCAATGGGGGCCGACTGATCGCCAGCGCATCGCAGCTTGGTTTGCCGGTTTCCTGCCTGCGGACAATCCCAAATATTCCTTCGCGGCACTCTACGAGGGCGAGCCGGGAGTCAAGACTGGTGGCGGATCCCACGCCGCTCCACTCATCGGAAAACTCTTCCGCGAAATTTACAAAACTTCCAATTCGAAAAAAGCGACGCCTGCCTCCGCTCCGCAATCAAGCCCGACTCCCGAGCCGGAGGCCGCGACTCCAGCAGCGATTCCTGTCGACGAGTCGAACTGAAAAATTTTGAGAAAAATAATCCGCTCCGCTTGACAGCGAGCCGCTCATTTGTTGCTCTTCATCCCGTCAGTGTAATTCCAACCAACTCCACCAAACATACAAAACCATGAACAAAGTTGAACTCACCGTAGCAGTCCAAAAAACCCTCGACTCCACCAAAGCGGACGCAGAACGCGCTGTGAACGCTGTCATCGACGCCATCAAACTCGGCGTTAAAAAAACAAAGACCGTCCAACTCATTGGCTTCGGCACTTTCAAAATCAGCAACCGCAAAGCCCGCACTGGTGTGAATCCAAAGACTGGCGCGAAGATCAAAATCAAAGCTTCGAAGACTGTCCGATTCGTTCCTGGCAAAGCTTTCAAGGGAGCGATCTAATTTCCCCTCCGTGGTAGAAAAGACCCGTTTGGTTAACGCCAAACGGGTCTTTTTATTTCCCCTTGGAATTTCCTCCCAACAGGGCAATCAAACTCTCACTCGCAAGTCGCGCAGATGCCGAAGAACTCGAGCGAGTGGCTCAAGTTCCGGAACCCATACTGTTGCGCAATCCGCTTCTCCGCATCACCAATAGGGCAGGGGATGTCGATCAAGACGACGCTTCCGCATGAGCGGCAGATCAGGTGGTCGTAGTGTTTGCGGGGATCGCTGATCTCATAGTAGCTGCACGAGCGCTGCAGATTCACCTTGTGGACCAGATGGAGCTTTTCCATCAGCAGGATCATTCGAAAGACCGTGGCGTAGTCGGGCTGGGCACCTTCATACTTGGAGGCGGCTGACTGGATCTCCTGAAGGCTCATCGGTTGGCCCGACTTGAAAAGCGCCTGGAGAATGCCGCGCCGGTTGCGCGTGATGCGCAGTCCCTCGCGTCTCAGGATCTCAGTTACACTCTCTGGAGTGAATGCGGCTTCTGTGCGGTTCATCGTTCAAGAATTAACCCGTCGCGGTCTGCGATCAATCGTCGAATCTTTTTCGGACTGGCAGGCCCCGCAAGGCGAGGTGCTCCTTGGCTTCGGCGACCGTGTGTTTTCCAAAATGAAAAATGCTCGCGGCGAGAACGGCATCGGCCCGTCCCGCTTTCAGCACATCGGCGAGATGCTCGAGTTCGCCCGCGCCACCACTGGCAATCACCGGTATGCCGACTGACTCCGAAACGGCGCGCGTCAGTTCCAAATCATATCCCCCGCATGTGCCATCCGCATCCATGCTCGTGAGCAGGATTTCGCCCGCACCACGCCGAGCGGCTTCGACGATCCACTCGATGGCATCGCGTTCGGTGGGCTTGCGGCCGCCATGGGTGTAAACCCTCCACTTGCCCGGTCCGTCGCGCTTGGCGTCCACCGCCACCACGACGCATTGTGAACCGAAGGCCTCCGCCGCTTCGCTGATAAGCTCAGGGCGCTGGAGTGCCGAAGTGTTGACGCTGACCTTGTCCGCGCCGGCGCGAAGCATCGTGCGAAAATCCTCTACGGCCCGTATGCCTCCGCCTACTGTGAGCGGCATGAAGCACTGCTCGGCAGTCCGCTCGACCACTGAGACCATCGTGGCACGCCCGTCACTCGAGGCCGTGATGTCCAAAAAAACCAGCTCATCCGCCCCTTGGCGGTCATACATCTTCGCACACTCGACGGGATCTCCCGCATCTCGAAGGTTGAGAAATTTCGTCCCCTTCACCACACGACCATCGGTCACATCCAGACATGGAATCACTCGTTTTGCCAACATGCGTTCAACAATCCGCTCCCAGTCTCCGAAATCGAGACTAAAATGATTGCGCCTGCCAAGCATAGGTTCCTATGTTGGTAACTTCCCTTTTGCGAGGGGAGGGTAGGGAAGTCTTCATGGAAACAAACCGCACAAACCGCCACTTCACCCGGCTTTTGGCCTCGCTCGCTTGCGTGCTGGCCGTTCTTTTTCTCTCAGGTTGCCAGACGACCCAAACATTTCGGCTTCCGCGCGGTCTTCAGCCCGCTGGAGATTTCGACACCGTTGTCATCGATGCCGGTCACGGCGGACATGATTCAGGGGCAAGAGCCGTTACCGGCGCTCCGGAAAAACAGCTCGCTCTGGACACAGCCCGCAGGGTGTCGCGAATTCTCCGCGCCTCAGGTCTAAGTGTGGTTGAAACCCGTTCCGGGGACTATTTCATCCCTCTGGACCGCCGCGTGGCGACTTCCAACAAACTTCGAAATGTGGTTTTTGTAAGCATTCACTACAACTGGGTCAAACGGTCGAAACCTTCCGGCGTGGAGACCTTTTATTATGGCCCGCGCAGTTCGCGTCTGGCCGCGAACATTCAGCGTGAGGTTGTCAGAGACTCGGGTTCCCTCAATCGAGGCATCAAGTATCGCGGCTTTTATGTCCTGAAAAACAACAAGCGCCCAGCCGTGCTTTGCGAATTGGGATTTGTTTCCAATCCCTCCGAGAACCGGAAAGTGCAAACGGCAGTCGTGCGTCAGCGCCTGGCTGAAGCCGTGGCAAGGGGCATTCTCGCTGAAAAAGCCGGACGCAACCCCTGAACGCAGGTCAGGCGCCCACCTGCATCAATACTTCCTGCGTCGCTTTGCGAATCGCTTGTAGGCCATCTTCCATTTCTTGAAGCGTCACACTCAAGGGAGGCATGAAGACAATGGTGTCCAGAACCGGCCTTGTCAGGATTCCGTGCCGCCTTGCCGCCAGGCAGATTTTAGCACCGACTCGCCGTGCCCACGGGAAAGCCTCGCCAGTCTTTCGGCGAACCTCGATGCCCGCGATCAAACCGCACTGGCGGGTTTCATAGATACCGGCGTCATTTTTCAGGTCGGCAAGCATCGCGCTCAAGTGCTCGATTTTTGGTCCCAATTTTTCCAGCACGCATTCGTCGCGGAAGATGTCCAAGCTGGCCAACGCGGCGGCGCATCCAATCGCATTCCCCGAGTAGCTGTGGCCGTAGTAGAAGGTTTTTCCTTCTTCGACCTCGCCCAGAAAGGCATCAAAGACCCGCCTCGTGGTGAGAGTCGCTGCCAGCGGCACATACCCGCCGGTGAGCCCTTTTGCCAAACACAGAAAGTCGGGAATGACCTCCTCCTGCTGACAGGCAAACATCGTCCCCGTTCGCCCGAAGCCTGTCATCACCTCGTCGAGAATCAAAAACACACCGGCCTCGTCGCACTTTTTTCGGAGCGTTCGTAGCATTCCCCTCGGCCATGTTCTCATGCCAGCCGCGCCTTGGATCAACGGCTCGATCACGACAGCCGCCACATCGCCATGTTGGAATCCCGGCATCGTATCGAGTTCCTCAGGGGAGTTGATGCGCGTCACAGGGAACCGGTGGCCGGCCAGATCTCGATGAAAGGCGCCGATGCCCCCCAGGGTCGCCGCGCCCAGCGTGTCACCGTGGTAGGCGTTCTCAAATGAAATGAACCGTGAGCGGTTCGGATGTCCCTCCATTTGCCAAAATTGAACCGCCATTTTCATGGCTGCCTCGATGGCGGTGGATCCATCGTCGCTGAAAAAGACGCGTTCCAATGTCCCTTCAGGAAAAAAGCCCGCAAGGCGCGCAGCCAGCTCGATTGCTTTTGGATTGGTCGTGCCGAGAAAGGAGACATGCGCCACGCGCTCGAGTTGGTCGCGAATGGCACGATTGATTGATGAATGAGCGTGGCCATGGATGTTTGTCCAAATCGAGGAGTTGCCGTCGAAGTAGCGACGGCCCTCGCTGTCCTCCAACCAACAGCCTTGGCCTCCCACAAGGACAAGCGGCGAGTAGTCCTCCGCGCACCATTCCTTCATCGGTGTGAAGGGGTGCCAAAGGTGTTTCTTGTCGCTCTCGACCAATGACTGCGTGTTCCAAACATCTCGCATACGAGCTCTTTTTAACTCATAGAAATCATGTCGTGAATTCCAAACCGGCCGGTCTTCCAACTCTCTTCCGCCTATTCGCCTACTTCGGCGGGGTCGTGCTTCTCGCCTGTCTGCTTTCCCCTCCGCTCTACTGGGTGGGCTCATGGCTCGCCGGGATTGGTGTTCTCCCGATTGTTGAGGGCTTTCCTTTCCATCGCTATTTCAGCCGGAGTGTTCAGATTTCGGCTATCGTCCTTCTCTACCCGGCCTTTCGCAGTCTGGGTGTGCGTCGCCTCTCGGATCTTGGACTCCAGCTGAACAGTCAATGGAAACGCGACCTTTCGTCCGGCTTTTTTCTGGCCTTGGTTCCCGTTGTTTTGATGGGGGCGGCCTACATATTCTCGGGCGTTTTTTCTCCAAAGGCAAATGTCGACGTTTTCGGATTCCTGCGGATCGGCGGCACGGCGGCGGTGGTTTCCACAATCGAGGAATTCCTCTTCCGGGGCGTTCTGCTCGGCCTTGCCGTCTCGGTGATGTCCCGCCATACAGCGGCGTTTCTATCAGCGGCTTTGTTTGCGCTCGTCCACTTCATGCGAACCTCGCGACAGCCGATGGAGGCTCCCGTGGGGTGGTTCAGCGGCTTCGAGCAATTGCCTCTGGCATTTTCCAGCGCACCGCCGTGGCCGCTCCTCGGCTGGGGTTTTCTTTCCCTGCTGATTGCAGGCATCCTTCTCGCCTACGCCACGCTTCACACGCGTTCGCTTTTTATCGCCATGGGATTGCATGCCGGCTGGATCTTTGGCCAGCAGTCCCTCCAACTCGTCGCGCAATTCCGTCCCAAGCCACCTGGTTCCCTTCTGCCATGGGTCGGGCCGAATGTGGTAAGCGGCGCTGTGCCGACAGGACTCGTTCCCGCCTTGGTTCTTCTCACAACCTGCGTTTTGGTTTGGATATACTTCCGCCGTGTCTCCCGCCCTGCTTGAACCTCTCCTCACGCTTTTCTTTCCCGCACACTGCGCCGGGTGCGCGTTGCCAGTGGATTCAAAACGGGATTTTTGTCCAACTTGCGAGTCCACCATCGAATTCATCAAATCCCCGCGCTGCCAGGTTTGCTCTCAACCGTTCGACGGGCTGGCCGGCGAGTTCGAATGCCCGAACTGCCGGGGAGCCGCGTTTCATTTTGAGTGCGCCGTCTCTGTCGTCCGCAGCCGAGGCGTCATCCGCGAATTGATCCACCGCCTGAAATACAATCGCGAAATCTGGATTGTGAAAGTTCTCAGCCGGATTCTCGCTCAAGGTTTCGCAGACGAGCGCCTCTCGGGGGAGGATTTTGATGCAATTGTCCCAGTCCCACTCCACTCGAAGCGTCTCCGCGAACGCGAGTTCAATCAATCCGCTCACCTCGCCACACGCCTCTCTCTCGCGACCGGTATTCCAGTGCGTGATGTTCTCGCACGCAGTCGATACACAGGCACTCAAACCGCCCTTGATCGCAGCGAGCGAAGGCAAAACTTGCGGAATGCTTTTTCACTGCGCAAGAATGCGTCTGTGACAGATCAAAACCTGCTCCTTATCGACGATGTCCTGACAACCGGCTCGACCCTCGATGCCTGTGCGGCCGTCCTCCTGGAGCAGGGAGCAGAGTCCGTTCGCGCCCTCACCCTGGCGCGTGGTTAGAAAGCACACATTATGGCTATTTTTAAAAAACCCATCCTCCGCGCACTCGGCAACAAGACCCGTGAGATGCCTTCCGGTCTCTGGACCAAGTGCCCGTCTTGCGGCGAGGTGATCCACAATCTTGCCCTCTCCGAAAACTTGCAGGTCTGTCCGAAGTGCGACCACCATTTCAACCTCGGCTCCCGCGAGCGCATCGAGAGCCTTGTGGATCCCGACTCCTTTCAAGAACACGATCCCTCGATGTCCTCGGTCGATCCGCTTGGTTTCAAAGGCGTGACCACCTACGCCGACCGCCTTCAGAGTTACAAACAGAAGACCGGCCTCGTCGATGCCGTCACCACCGGTGCCGCCAAAATCAACGAAATTTCCGTCGGCCTCGGCGTGATGGATTTCAACTTTCTCGCAGCCACCATGGGTTCTGTCGTGGGAGAAAAAATCACACGCGTCATCGAGTTTTCCACCAAGAATAAAATGCCTGTCATCCTCGTCTGCGCCTCCGGCGGTGCTCGCATGTATGAAGGCATGCTGAGCCTCATGCAAATGGCCAAGACCAGTGGCGCTCTCGCCCTCCACGCCGAGGCGAAGCTGCCCTATATCACGGTTCTCACAAACCCCACCACGGCCGGCGTGATGGCGAGTTACGCCTCGCTTGGGGATGTCATTATTGCCGAACCCAAGGCCATGATCGGTTTTGCCGGGCCCCGCGTTATTCGGGAGACCACCCACCAGACGCTCCCGCCGGATTTTCAAACCGCCGAGTTTCTTGAGAAGCACGGTCTCGTCGATCTCATCGTGCATAGGCAGAAAATGCGCCAGACACTCGGAGACCTGCTCGCCTACCTCGGCACCAAGTGAAATTTGAAGAAGCGCTGGACTGGTTGAACGACGCCCAGTTCACCGGTATCAAGCTCGGTCTGGAAAATACATTTCGGCTTCTCGAAGCCGTGGGGAATCCCCAAGAACGCCTGCGCTTCATCCATGTCGCAGGCACAAACGGCAAGGGTTCCGTCTGCGCCATGCTGGATTCCTGCCTCCGCGCAGCAGGTCACAAGACCGGCCTCTATACCTCGCCGCACCTTGTCGATTTCCGTGAACGCATCCGCGTGGATGGCGCCATGATACCCGCCAGCGAGACCGCTGCCGGGCTCACGCGCCTGCGCGAGGCCACAAGGAACTGGGAACACAAGCCCACCTTTTTCGAACTCGCGACGGTTCTGGCGCTCGATCATTTTGCGCGTTCGGGGTGCGAAGTCGTTGTTCTTGAGACCGGCATGGGAGGCCGTCTGGACTCGACCAATGCTGTAACTCCGCTCGTCTCGGTGATCACACCGATTGCGATGGATCATATGAATTGGCTGGGCGACACCCTCTCAGAAATTGCTGCTGAGAAGGCAGGCATCATCAAGCAGTGTGTTCCTGTGGTTTCCGCTCCACAGCAGGCCGCGGCCGCCGAGGTTTTAAAATCCAAGGCCCGCGAAACCGGAAGTGCCCTGCGCATCGTCGACAAGCCGGCGGATGTTGCCCTGGCTCTGGCTGGCACACACCAGCTTTGGAATGCAGCCGTCGCCATCGCAGTCCTTGAGGTGTCGGGCTTGAACTGCCCGCCTGCCGCCATCCAGAAAGGCCTCTCCTCCGTCAAATGGCCCGCCCGATTCCAAAGGGTGGGGGAGCGTTTCGTGATCGATGGCGCGCACAACGAGCACTCCGCGGAGGCTCTTGTTTCCACATGGATCGAGGTTTTTGGAAATCAAAAAGCCTCCATCATCTTTGGTGCCCTCCGCGACAAGGAATACGCCAACATGCTCCGCTTGCTTGAAAAAATCGGCCATCAGTTCTTTTTCGTCCCCGTCCACAGCGAACGAAGCGAGGACCCGGCTCATTTTAAAAAATCCACCAACTTGCCCGCTTCTGAATTCCATGACCTGCCCAGCGCCATCAAGGCCGCCTCGGAGACTTCGTTTCCTGTCCTCATTACAGGCTCCCTGTTCCTCGCAGGGGAGGCTCTTGCTCTCTTGGAAAAACTAAACTCCCACGCGGAAGGCTGAGTAGGCTGCCGCCGCCTTGGGTGTGATTCTCACGCGCAGTCGCACTTCGTTGTCGATGTATTCCGAGTGCCGGATATCGGCCTCGCGGTGCAAGCGGGCTATGAGATCCGCCCGCGATTGAGGAATCTGCAACTCCATGGTGAGCAAATCGTCCGCCACAAATTCGCTGATGCGGCTCACGAGTTCCTGCAATCCCTCTCCCGTTTTTACGGAAATAAAAACCGCCTCGGGGAACTTTGAGCGCATTTCGCGCAGCACGGATTCGTCGGAGACATTGTCGATTTTATTGAAAACGATCAGCGTGCGCCTCGAGTCGGCTCCGAGTTCGTGCAGGACACTGCGCGTGGTTTCATAAAACTCCATCACCTCCGGCTGGCTCACATCAAGAACATGGATGAGGAAGTCGGACATCACTGCTTCTTCCAAAGTCGCATTAAAGGCCTCGACCAATCCATGCGGCAGCTTCCGGACGAATCCCACAGTGTCGGTGAGCAGGAGCGGTTGATTGTTCGGCAGCGCAATCTTGCGCGTCGTTGTGTCGAGGGTGGCGAAGAGTTTGTCTTCCACCAGCACCTGCGCGCCGGTGAGCGCACGCAGCAGCGAAGATTTACCGGCGTTGGTGTAGCCGACGATGGCAGCATTGGGCACCGGGGCGCGTTTGCGGTCCTTGCGTTGCGTGGCGCGGCGCCGCTTCACAGCCTCCAGCTCGCTTTTCAAGCGGTCGATCTGGCCACGGATTTTTCGTTTGTCCTGCTCGAGTTGGGACTCGCCCTCGCCCTTGGATCCGATGCCACCACCTTGTTTGCCAAGGTGCGACCACGCCCGCACGAGTCGTGGTAGCGAATATTCCATTCGCGCCAGATCCACCTGCAGTCTGGCCTCCCGCGTCTGCGCCCGCTTGGCGAAGATGTCCAAAATCACCTCCTGCCGGTCGATCACAAGCATACCGGTGAGTTTCTCCCAGTTCCTTTGCTGCGATGGCGTGAGTTCGTTGTCGAAGATAATCACATCGGCCTGCGACTCCTTGGCCAAGGCAGCGACCTCCTCCGCTTTTCCAGAGCCCATCAAATAACGGGCATGCGGTTCGCGATGGTGCACAAGTTGCCGGGCAACGATCGGGATGCCAAGGGTGTTGACCAACTCCGCA
>JBIKUM010000045.1:0-12157 GCA_044347585.1 Terrimicrobiaceae bacterium | reverse complement strand
CGGCGACAATCGCATGGCTTCGCGAAACTCCGCGATGGCCGCCTTCGTGTCTTTGGTCGCCAGCACGCCGGAGCCGAGGTTATTGCGGGTTTCTGCGAGATCTGGCCGCAGTCTCACCGCCTCGCGGAAATGCGGTAGCGCGACATCGATTTTTCCTCGATTGAATTCTCGTGCGCCAAGCCGGTTGTGTGCCTGCCAGCAGTCCCAGTTGTGCCGGAGCGTGTAGCTCCACAGTTTGTCTTCGTTTTCCCACACGGCAGCATAATTGTGGCTCAAAAGGGCGAGCCCGCCTGCGACAAGAATCCCGGCGCTGAAGAGGAGCTGCTTCCCCGTATCGCTCGCCCTTGCAAACACCGCGCCACTTCCCGCCGCCGCAAATGCGATCATTCCAATCATCGGGATGTAGAGGAAATGATCCGCCACCCAGCCGACTCGCATGTAGGACATCGCCACGAAACCCAACACCGGCAGGATGGTGATGAAATAAAATCCGAATGCCATCAGCGCGTCGCGGCCCCAGGTTTTGCGCCGCATCCAGAAAAAAACGAACGCTCCAATGATGAGCAGCCAAGGCAAAAACTGGTAGGCCTCGGGCGGGTTGGCCTTCCATTGGGGGTAGATCGGCAGAAGCGTGAGCGGCCAAAAAATCTTCGTCAGGTAAAACACCAGAGCCATCCCGGCTATGGCCAAGCGAGAGTCAAACCCGCCGATCGGAATTGGTTCATCGCCGATGGCGCGGTTCAGTTGGAAGTGCAGAGTGATTAGGCCCAGCAACAGCGAAATGAGAAAAAACGGCGCGCTGCGGACGATATCGCGCCAAGAAATTCGGCCCCGTAGCCACCACGCGTGCAGGAGCATCACGCAAGGGAACATGACGACCGAGCTTTTACTCAGCATCGCTGCAAGAAACAGCCCCAGTGCGGCGAAGTAAAACCGGCGCCCGGCTCCCTGCTCAAAACGGACGACGCACCAAGCCGCCGCCAGAAAAAACGGGAGCGAAAGCGTGTTTTTCAACTCCGAGATCCAAGCCACAGACTCCACGCCGAGTGGATGCACGGCAAAGATCAGGCCTGCGAACCACGCCGCCCGGAGGCGCATTTGCCGCAAGAGTCCCCAAAGCAGGCAGGAGGCCAGGGCGTGGAGTGCAATCGACACGATGTGGTATCCCGTGGAATCGAGTCCAAAGAATCGCCACTGCAGCCAAAGCGCGCTCATGGTGAGCGGCAGATAATCCGCCGTCGCGGGCGCGAACCACAACCTGCCAAGTCCATCGGCTGCCTGCACATCCGCGTTGTTCGTCAGCAGGTAGTCGTCGTCCCAGAGCCATTCGCCATGGTAAACGGGCGAGTAAATCCAAAAGCAGGCCCCAAAAATGACAACCACTTTCAGAAGCGGCATCATCCACTGGGTCGTTGTTGCAGGCCGGGGCACCGGCAAGCAGTCCCAAAAACAGAGTGCCATGTCATGGAAAAACCTGATGTCTCGCAACTCGGGAATCGCTTGCGAAACCCGCTTGGAGGCGGGATATTTTTTCCATGAATGAAAACCAAGGATCGGCGGGCAATGTGATCGCGGCTGTTTGCAGCTTCTTTTTTCCAGGCCTCGGGCAGTTGGTCCAAGGTCGTGTGCTGGCGGCATTGCTCTTCTTTGTTGGTGCGGGCGTCGTTTGGTTCATTAGCTTTGGCATGCTTGGCTGGACGATCCACATTTGGTCCTGCATCAACGCCGCTCTCTGGAAACCCGGGAGGATGTGATGACTCTAAAAAACTATGTGAACGGCGCATTCGTTCCAGCGTGGAACGGAAATGTGCGTCCGTTTCACAACCCCGCTGACAACTCACAACTCGGCGAGGTGGCGGACTCCTCGGTGGAGGATGTGGACAAGGCGGTGCGAGCCGCCCGCGAAGCCTTCGACAATGGTCCATGGCCCCGGACTCCTGCTCCAGAGCGGGCCAGTCGCCTTTTTAAACTCGCTGATCTAATCGAGTCACGCGCTGTGGAGTTTGCCGAAATGGAAACGCGCAACTGCGGTAAGCCGCTCCGTGAATCCCGCTTCGATGTCGCAGATGCTGCCGCCTGCTTCCGATACTACGCCGGCCTCGCCACAAAACCGCAGGGGCAGACATTTGAAGTCGGAGATCCGAACATCGTTTGCCAGACCGTTCGTGAGCCGATCGGAGTCTGCGCTCAGATCATTCCTTGGAACTACCCGCTTCTCATGGCCGCGTGGAAACTCGCTCCCGGTTTGGCTGCTGGGAATTGCTGCATTCTCAAGCCCTCCGAACTCACGCCACTCTCGGCTTCGCTGCTTTTCGAGCTGATCGACGAGGTGGGATTTCCTCCCGGCGCTGTGCAGTTGCTTTATGGGCCGGGCGATCCCATCGGCGCGCGCCTCGCTGAAAGTCCTCTGGTCGATAAAATCGCCTTCACCGGAGGTGGCTCGACGGGCCGCAAAATTCTTGCCGCCGCCGCTTCGAATTTCAAAAAAGTCTCGCTCGAACTTGGCGGTAAGAGCCCGAATATTGTTTTTGCCGACTGCGATCCCAACCATGCCCTTGAGTATGCGCTTTTCGCCATTTTTGCCGGTCAGGGCGAGGTTTGTAGTGCAGGATCCCGACTGCTTCTCGAGCGCAGCCTCGCGGAGTCGTTCCTGCCAAGACTGGCCTCCGCTGCCGAAAAAATCGTCGTCGGATCCGGTATGGATGAAGCCACCGAAATGGGGCCGCTTATCTCCCGCGCCCACCAGAAGAAAGTCCTCGATCACATTCAGAGCGCCTGCTGCGAAGGGGCTCAGCTCCTCATTGGAGGCTCCGCCTACAATGACCAACGCAGCACAGGAAATTTCGTGCAGCCCACGATTTTCACCGATGTGAAACCTTCCATGCGTATCGTGCGGGACGAGGTCTTCGGCCCGGTGCTCGCAGTTCAGGTTTTTGACACCGAGGAAGAGGCTATCCGTATCGCCAACGACACCATCTACGGCCTCGCGGCCGGCGTCTTCACGAGGGATGGTGCGAAGGCTCAGCGCGTCGTTCGCCGCCTCCGCGCCGGCATCACTTGGATCAATACCTACCACCCCACCTTCAACGAAGCGCCATGGGGCGGCTACAAACAGAGTGGCATGGGACGCGAACTCGGCACCTACGGCTACGAGGCCTACACCGAGATCAAACAGATCACCCAGTGCATCAATCCCCAACCGCTCGGCTGGTTCCGCTCGGCACCCTGATTTCCGTGCCTGCTTTCCTCGCCGCTTTTTTCCTCGCCGCTTTTTTCCTCGCGCTCCCGATCGCCTGTGCTTGGCAGTCCACGCTCTCTCCAATCGTCACCGGTCCATTTCCCGAAATCCGTCCATTCCTCGCGGAATACCGCCTCGGCTGGGCCGAAATAGAAGCCGCGAAAGCCCGCGCCGCCATTTCCTATCAGGGGAAAAATGCGATCCTCACGAGCTCGGGTGCCACCACGGGACTCGCCCGCACACTCTATCAACTCGACGCTTCGTTGGATGCCACAGCCGACCGCGCCAGCCTCCAGACCATTCGCTCGGAACAAAACGAAAAATACGCCACCCGCACCCTGTCCACGCGCATCGAGGGCAACAAGGGCTCCCTGACAAGTCTCCGCGAGTGGATCGCGCCCGATGCCAAACCCGCCAAGTGGAAGCCTGTCAAAATCGCCCCCATCCGCGACCTTTTCGCCGCATCCCTCTTCATTCGCAGCCAGTCTCTGGCAAAAGGCGAAAAAGTCCGCACACTCGTCTTTCCTGGCGGATCCCCGTTTCTCGTCGATATCGAATCCCTCGGACCCGAAAAAATCACCATCGCCAACTCCCCGCGCGACGCGCTGCGCCTCGACATCAAAATCCAAAGCGTGAACACCAAAAAAGGCAACGCCCTCGAACCCCACCGCAAATTCCGCTCAGGCACGCTCTGGCTCAGCAACGACCCCGACCGCATTCTTCTCCGCGCGGAGGTGCAGGTCTTCGTTGGCTATGTATTCGCAGAGTTATCCTCGTTTCAGCGCGCAGGCGGCAATGCTCAGGAGATGCCGTGAGTTGATGAGTCCGACCTTGACCGCTGTTCAAACCGCGAACAAGTTTCCGTAGATCATCTCCAAATACGAAAAAACCTATGAGCTTTACTGAATGTGATTTGACGAACATCGCAGATAGCGACCTCAGTCGCTTCGACAGGGCTGTGGCTCATATCCCAGAGGACTCATGTTCGCTTTTTCATGAAGAGGCAAGCCGCCTTGAGGCAGGTCTCCTGGGTGTCTACCGCGTGGTGGCGATGATGGTTAGGCAGGAAGAGCAGGTTGAAAAAGTGGCAATGTGCTGGGATGCCATGGTTGCGGTTTGTGACAAATATGCAGCCAAGCTTGGTGAGTTTCACGCTGAGCATCCGGATTGCGGTGCTGGTTTCTTCTATGACCGGATTCTGGATTTGCGCAGCAAGTGCAATAGACTTCGCGAGCTCCATGCATGATTGAAAGCGATGACTTGGATCTCCTGTCCGGTCTTTACGACAGGTTTGCCCATGCTCTCGATCCTTTCTCTGAAGATCGTGATCTTGCTGAGAGACAGTTTTTTCACGAGCTGACAAGGTTGTTTGAAATGCAACCAGATCCAAGGCCCAGTTTAAAAGAATTCCAGAAAAAGGCCGTTGTCATGTGCAGGGCGCGCCTGCGCAGCAGTGACAAGCCAAAAGGCATTTGAGAGCCAACTTCTAGCCCCGAGCATCACTGCGTTGGCATTTTTCAAAAGATACGGACAGGGTCTTTTGGGGTTCCTTACAAAAAATCCAATCCACAGGCCGACCAAGATAGCACTGCGCAATTATCCCTCTGAAGAATCGGTCTCCCCGCTCTTGCCGCGTTTCTTCCGAGGTTTTCTTTTGGATGCTTTGGGAGTTGGCGGAGCAGGTGTTTCCGCCGAAGCCGTTTCGCTTTCCGTTTCTTGGGTGTTTAAATCCAGCTCCGCAAGGAACACGGCATCCTCTGGCGTGTCGCCGCCGAAGAGGACGCGCATGTAGGCTGGAAAATAGCGGTCTGCCGTAGAAAGGGCCGAGCCGATGATGCGGCGAATGACCTCATCCTCCAAACGCCCTTCGCCGATGATGTGGCTGATGTGGTAGCGCGCCTCGCCGTCGCGCAAGTCGAGTTCGAATGCGCCGAGGACCAGGCCATAGTTTACACGGGTGAAAAATTCCGTCACCTGTGGCCGCATTTTTTCATCCTTCGCCAGCACCGGGTAGTTCATGTGGATTTGAAAAATCTCGTCATCGTTCGAGATCCTCAAATGGCAGGTGTAGAGCGCATGCCTGCGGCAGATGTTCAGCCGAATGCGCTTTTCCTCGCGAAAAATCGCAAAGCTGAGTTCGTTGGCCTCACAGTGGTCGACCAAGGCCTGAAAAGGAGTGCCGAAGCCGGATGAATCAAGTGTTTCGTTGTTGGACATGGAAATTCGTGTTCTCGGGTTTGCAGTCAGTCGACTGCCTTTTAATTATACTTCTCCATTGTCGCACGAGGTGCAACATGTGTTCGTAAGTTGCGGGTCGGGTAGGGGGCCGGCATGCGAATGAATCGCCACCGAGCAAGAGTGCGCAGTATTTCAAAGTGGAAACATTTATTGCCGGTTGATAATTCAACTGGTAGTAAATATTTCCAGTTAATTTGAGATGCTTGATATACTGAAAGAATTAATCCTCGATTTTCAGGAAATCCGCTTGAAAACGGGTGTGCCCAGAAGGGTTTCGGTTTCAACAATTCCCGGCAAGGCCACTGTTTGTATCGGTGTGCGCCGATGCGGCAAATCCACATTCATGTTTCAAATCATGAAGCAGTTATTGTATTCCGGTATTTCGCGGAACAACATTCTTTACCTCAATTTTTTCGATGATCGTCTTCATCGCTTGCAGCAGGAAAACCCCGGATTGATCCTCTAGGCTTACTTTTCGCTCTATCCGGAAAAAAAGAACACCGAGAAGGTTTATTGCTTCTTTGATGAAATCCAGATGCTTCCCGGTTGGGAGCGTTTTGTTGATCGTTTGATGCGCACCGAGGAGTGCGAAGTCTATCTCACGGGATCATCCGCCCGAATGCTCTCGAAGGAGATTGCCACCGAAATGAGAGGCAGGGCTCTATCATGGGAAATGTTTCCGTTTTCTTTTCGGGAATTTCTGGATTTCAAGGGCATCGACAGCAGCGGAGTTTTATCGAGCAAAAAGCGGTTCACTATCCAGCATGCATTCGGTTAATTTTGGGAATGTGGAGGGTTCCCCGAAGTTCTCGGCCTCGATCGCTGGACTCGGGTTAAAGTCCATCAGGAATACTTCCAGACAATGCTTTTTCGCGATCTCGTGGAGCGGCATGATATCGCCCACCCCAAAGCGGTGACGGACCTAGCTCACTGGCTGGCGGACAACGCGGCTTCGCTTTACTCGGTCAACAATCTCACGGGTTATCTGAAATCCCTTGGCCACAAAGCTCCGAAATCCGCCGTGGCCGATTATCTCGAATGGTTTCAGGACGCCTATGTCTTCTTCACAGTCCGACTCTTCGACGCCTCGCTGGCAAGATCCAATACCAATCCCAAAAAAATTTATGCCATTGATCATGCGCTGGTGAGATCCGTCAGCTCTGGCGTCCTAATCAATTCCGGCCACCTGCTCGAAAATCTCGTTTTTGCAGCCTTGCGGCGAGTGGACCCGGAGATTTTTTATTACAAAACCAAGTCGGGCCGCGAGGTCGACTTCTTGACTGCACGGCGGGGGACATCGCGCAGACTCGTCCAAGTCTGCGAGTAACTGGCCACACCGGAAACGCGCCAAAGGGAAATCACCGCTCTGGGCCAGGCCATGGCCGAGCTGAAATTGACGCAAAGCTGCATCGTCACACGGAATGAGGAAGAGCGTATCGAGTTGGACTCCGGAGTCATCGAGGTGATGCCGGCCTGGCGTTTCATTTTGAATCTGCGCGATGGCTCACGATAATCGCACTTGGGTTTGAAAGAACGAGTTCAACTCTCGGCAAGGGCTGGAGGGGGGAGCCGACAGTCGGATTCGAACCGACGACCAGCGGTTTACAAAACCGCTGCTTCTCCTACATAAGAAAAAATACTTGGCGTCTACTTGGCATTAAGGCCATACTTGCGCGAACAATTCCCAACCATGCGCAAAGTTTCAATCGCCATCCGAAAAGTGAAGATCGACGGGAAAACTTTCTTCCAAGTTACCACGCCGAACCCGGACGGGGGACGCCCGAAACGGAAGACATTCCGAGACAGGCAGGAGGCAGAAACCTTCGTGCGCATCGCCAAGACTGAACAGGAGAACTTTGGGGCCGCTGCCTTTAGCATCACCGACCGACTCCGCGCCGATGCCGTCCGCGCTGCCGAGATTCTGAAGGATTGCGGGGCGAGTCTGACAGACGCCGCAAGGTTTTACAAAAAGGCTCATGATTCTACGAAAAACGGAATCCCGATTGCCGATGCCGTCACCCGCTACCTTGAAAGCCGAAAAGGGGCGATCAAAAATGCCGTTCACGCAAACACACTCCGGGCGAGATTGGAACTCTTCGCCGCCTCCGCTGGCGAACGCACTTCTGCCGCCATTACATCGGAGGATGTCGAAACTTTTCTCGACGGCCTGCCTTTCGAGCCGCGAACCAGAAGCCACTTCTGGGGCCATCTCCGCTCACTCTTCACCTTCTGCCTCCGAAGAGGACTGGCAAGCCGCAATCCGGTTGATGATGTCCCTCGCCCGAGTGTCATAGACGGGGAGATTGCCATTCTCAGGCCCGAGGAGGCCGCTCGACTCCTTACCGCTTGCGACGATAAAATCCGGGCGGGGGTTGCAATCGGCCTTTTTTGCGGACTTCGCCAAGCCGAGATCAAGCGTCTTAGCTGGCAGGCCGTGGACTTCGAGCAGAACCAGATCACCCTTGGGGCAGCGCAGGCGAAAACCAGTTCTCGAAGAGTGATTCCGCTTCCGCCGAACGCAATCGAATGGCTTCTTCCGCTCAGGAAGAAAGCCGGGAGCGTCTGGCCCGAGGGCGAGATTTCACGCGACTTGTGGACGCAGGCCCGCATCATCGCCGGGTTCGGGCCTTTCCGCCCAACCTCGAAGGCCGCTGCCGACCTCCAATCCAGCGCAAAAAATCTCACGCAGTGGCCTGCAAACGCTCTTCGCCATTCGTGCATCAGCTACAAAGTAGCACATGATCCGAACCTCGCCCGTATCAGCTACGAATCCGGCAACTCTCCGGAAGTAATCAAGAAGCACTACAACGGGCTGGCATCGCCCGGAGAGGCCAAAAAATTCTTTGCCATTGCCCCCGCCAAATCCGGCAAAATCGTGAAATTCGCGTCATGAAAAAAAAGCCCGCTGCTCCCGAAAAAAAAGACTCCAAGCCCCTGAAAAGGCCGCTTTTCTGGGAGTGTTTGGAAGCGATCAAGCAAGATCCAGACATGAACTTCCTGCAAAAGTCGATCGCCTATGAATACATTTTTGAGCGCAGAACCTACACGCCCCCCCAAGATGCAAGCCGAGCAACCAGCTTGCGGGTTTTTTTATCAGCAGCACGGGCCTATGCTTTTTTATACTGTCCTCGGGTTAAGTCCGAAGAGGGCGCGGGGCAACAAGAGGAGCTGATTTTTTCAAAGCTCCCTCAAGAGACTCAAGAGCGATTCCATCTCAACAAATTCATTCTTGCGCCAAACTCCAAGGCGATGCCAGCGCCACCTTTCACAAAAACCCTTGAGGAATGGACGAATTTTTTCCGTAGTGCTGAACAGGCCCGCCAGACTTATTTATCTCAGTTTGAGTCTCTCTGTCCGCTTAAGCTCCACGCCACACGCAAGAGCGGATTTTTACCGACAGAGGATGAACTAATCATTTTCTTTTGGATCATGCCCCGCGATGAGTGGATTCCGCTTTCGCACTGCACCGGCGAACTCGCTTGCGATTTTATCAGTAAATTTTCCAATGCCGGAAATGATCCGAAAAACTTTCCGCGAAAAAAAAGTAAACTCGGGCTTGTATCCTATCCCAAAGCGGAATTCAGCGGGCTCGTCGGGAACATTCTAAGCTGAGACATCCTCATTCTCTAGTCTAGGGCGTGAGGAGGTTTCTTTTGCAAGGACGAAGCATTTTCGCCTTGCATGAACGCAGCACTCCTAACCAAACGCGACCTCGCGCAGCAATGCCGAGTTAGCATGAGAACAATCGACGGATGGATTCGCACAAAGAAAATTCCTGTGATCCATCTCTCACAGCGATGCGTCCGATTCCGGGCTGATCGGGTTGCGGAAGCACTCGACAGGCTCGAAACCCGCGCTGCCGGAACTCCAAAGGATTGAGCCATGGCATCGCAACACGAAGCGGAAATTCCGCCCTGCCCGCCCGCTGGCAATGGGGTTCACCGCTGGCTGATGGAAGCCGCTTGGGCTTGCCGTAAGGCCGGACTCACGCCCGATGCCGCCGCTCAGGAACTCGAGGCCCGGATGACACGCCGCCCGAATTCTCGAAACGAGATCGAGGACGCTGTGAGGAAAGCATTCGATGCCCAGCGTGTCATCTGGCACTCAAAGCGAAACTGGCAGGCTCCCGCCAAGTGGCCGGAAGCCAACGCCGAACAGATCGAGGCCGTTGCCGCCTCTGGCCTGAGCGTTGCCGACTTATGGGAAGCCTCTCCGATCCGTTTCGATGATGAACAGCCGCGCACCGCTGAAATCCTTGAACAACTCTTCCCCGGCAATCCGCTTCTCTGCGTTGGCAACAAGTTTCAGTTTTTCACCATAGAACTTGCCCTGATTGCCGAGGCCGCTGAACACTTCGAGCAGATCGTTCCCTCACCGATGCTCACCAAGTATGGACGCACCAAGGAGGGCAAAATTTCACAGCACACCCTTGAGGCCACGGGCCCGCGCCGCTTCCTTGTGATCGAGGGGGATGGGACTTCAAAAGATCAACAAGCCGCCATCCTCCTACACCTGGCTGAGCGCGCCCCGCTCACCCTTGTTGTCGATTCGGGCGGGAAATCCCTGCACGGATGGTTTTTCGTTGCCGGGAAGAGCGACGAACAGCTTGCACCCTTCTTTCGCCGCGCCTGCACACTTGGCGCTGATCGGGCTCTGTGGCTTCGCTCGCAGTTCGTGCGGATGCCGGATGGCACTCGGGACAATGGCAACCGCCAAAACATCCTCTTCTTCAACCCGGAGACAATCACCCGATGAAACTGGCCACCGACTTTTCAGCGGAGGACATCGCCGAAACTCCGCGCACCATTGAAACCATCAACGGGAAGCCCGCGCTACTCCTGCCGGGAGATGGCCGTCTCATCTCAGACTTTGCCGAAGAACTCGGGGAACTCCTTAACGGGCATGGAATCTTCAACCGCAAGGGGGCCGCTTTCACTCTCGACCATGCGGGGCAGCGCCTCAAACTTGCCGAGGCTGGATGGCTCCGCACTTGGGTTGAGGCTCAGGTTGTCCCTTTCAAGAAGTCATTCTCTGAGAAAAGCGGGGAAATCAAAATCGTGAAGACGATGGCGAAAGAAACCGCCGATGCCGTGCTTGTCTCACCTCAGTTTCTCGACCAACTCCCGCAGGTTGAGCGATTCCACCCTTGCCCGATGCCTTGGCTTCGAGAGTCGGGGGAAATCGAACTCCTTCCGCTTCAACTCGACCACGCCAGCGGCACATTCACCAGTGATCCGGGCTTTCAGATCGAGGCCATGCCATTCACCGAGGCCAAGGCTGAAATTGAAACCCTCCTCGCTGAATTCCCTTGGGCGGACGATGGCGGGCGCAGCAAGGCCGTTGCTATCGGCGCGATGCTCACGACATTTGCCGGGGGGCTTATGCCTGCCAAGGCGACAAAGCCCGTTTTCTTCTACATAGGCAACGCCGAAGGCACAGGAAAGACCACGCTCGCACAGCTTTCCGGGACACCCTACGCAGACACGCCAGCCGAGGCCGCGCCAAAGGATGAAACCGAGTGGCAAAAGAAACTCCTCTCTCTCGTCATCAGCGGGCGCAGGCTTGTCTTGCTCGACAACCTCAAGGGCCATCTCAACTCGCCATCCTTCGAGGGCTACACTACCAGCGCCACATTCGGCGGGCGCATCCTTGGAGGCTCCCGCGAATTCACAGGCGAAGCAGGCGCAACGATCCTAATCACAGGCAACGGACTAACCTTCACGCCCGACCTTCGCCGCCGCGCCTTGATCGTGGAACTCTTCATGCGGGAACTCCGCGCCGAAGATCGATCATTCCGCCGCCGTCTCACGCCCGCCACCATCGCCGCCATGCGCCCAAGGATTCTTTCGGCGCTGTGGGGCATCGTCACCGCTTGGAATCTTGCCGGACGCCCGCCAGCCAGCCGGATGAACACCAGCTTTCCCGAATGGTGTGAGACTATCGGCGGGATGGTTGAGTTTGCTGGATGGGGTTGCCCTACCGCACCAGCCCAGATCGAGGGCATGGGGGACACCGACACAGCCGACTTTGCCGCCCTCGCTGCCGCGATACAACCCGGCAGGCGCTACGAATTCAAAGAGCTTTCCGCCTTGATCGAGGAACTGGGGCTTTTTGAACACATAACCACCGACCGGGACAAGGACGGGGGCATCTCCCAAAAAGGAAGAAAGCAGCTTTCAGCCATATTCGGGCGCTTCGATGGCAGAAGAGTCACGGAGTCAGGACATTTCACCAGAATCGGCAAGGGGCATCAACGCCGCTATCTCATCAGATCGGAACACGACAAGCACGATAAGCACGATACTTCACCTGATATAGAAAATACCCTTTTTCCTATAGGGCTGGAACATCGTGCTTATCGTGCTGATCGTGTCGCCATAGACCCCGAGGACGCTGCCGAAGCATTCTGAGTATGAAAATACGCAAGCGCGCCTCCACCGAATTCCGGCTTGTTGTTATCAGCGGCCACCTCTGCCGAATCGACATCCGGCGCACACCTGCCGGAAAGCCGATCATGCGCCCGCCGCGCCTCGCCACCAGCCAAGACCTCGAAGACGCCGCCCGCCGCGAAGGTTCCACACCTTCCGAAATAAGGACACGCCTCGGGCTTGTTGACGCCCTTTGGGAGCGCGAACACGCATGGAGACCCGGCATGGGGGCTATAGGTTCTTTGCCGGGGGG
>JBIKUM010000594.1:0-3186 GCA_044347585.1 Terrimicrobiaceae bacterium | reverse complement strand
GCGATTGAGGCAGTTGACTTTGCTGCGATGTCAAGCGCACAGCTCGCAGGTGTCACCACGGCAGCGGCTCAAGTGTTTTCCGAAGGCCAGTTGCAAGCGCTCAATACCAGTAACATACAGGGCTTAAGCACCGATGTGATTGCTGGCTTGAGTTCGGTTCAGTTGCAGCGACTTAGCGGTACCCAAATTGCCGGGCTTACGACTTCTCAGATCCGTGCGTTGACGACCGTTCAAGTGCCTCATTTGCAAACTGATGATATGCAGGCCTTGACAACCGCGCAGGTTGCCTCACTCACGACCGCTCAGATTGCGGTGATTGAAACCGTCGATATCAACGCGTTAAGTAGTACACAGTTAGGTGTATTTACAACGTCCCAAGTTGCTGGTTTATCGAGCCTTCAAATTAATGCGTTGACCTCTGGTGGGGTGGCAGGGCTTAGCACGGCAGCTGTTCAAGCGCTGACCACCGTTCAAATTCCTGCGTTAAGTGCAAGTAATATCTTGGGTCTGTCAACGGCCCAGTTGCGTGCACTCACCACCGCACAGGTCAATGTGATTGAGTCGGTTGATTTGCGCGCGCTAACGCTCACCCAGATTGCCAGTCTTTCGGCCACTCAAATTCCAGGCTTGAGCCCCACTAACATCGTGGGTATCACAGCCACTCAGATTGGCGTGTTCGATACGGCGCAGTTAGCTGCAATTGAGACGGTCGATTTTGCTGCGCTTAGTGCTGATCAGATCGCAGGCATTGACTCCAATGAGTTTTCAGCACTCACCACGGCTCAGGTTGCCGCATTTACTACAGCGAACATCCAAGGTTTGGGATCTGAAGATTTATCTGTTTTCACCACCGCACAGATTTCGGCGCTGAGCACGGCGAGCATTGCTAGCCTTGCCTCGAGGCAGCTAGAAGGTCTTTCGACGGCTCAAGTTGCACCTGCAAGTACGGCAGCAGCAGCGGCATTTAGCACAGCACAAATCGCAGCGCTTGACGCCTTTGCCATCCGCGGGCTTTCAACGGCAGTGATCGAAGCCTTAACCACCGCTCAACTTGCCGCTTTAAGTAGTGCGAGTTTCGTGGGTCTGCAGTCACGTCAGTTCGGTGCGTTAACCACCAGCCAACTGGCAAGTCTTTCGACAGCTCAAGCAGCACTGATTGCTGGTGATCAGATCGGGGGTATTGCGACTTCGCGTATCTCAAGCCTGACCACTTCGCAGGTTGCTGTGCTTGGCACGCAGGCGATTCGTGGTCTCTTGCCAGCGCAACTTGGTGCTGTGCTCACCACACAAGTGCAAGTGCTGTCGACTGCCAATATCGCTCAGCTGGATTCCTTGCAGCTCGGTGGCTTGAGTACCAGTGGTGTTGCCGCGATTACAACCACGCAGTTTGCGCAAATTAAAGCCGCTGCAATTGAAGGGCTATCGACAGCGGCAATCCAAGCTCTGAACACCAACCAAGTTGTTGCACTGACCACAGCTTCCGCTAGGGGTCTGATTGCCGCTCAATTGGCTGCGTTTAATACGGCACAAGCAAGTGCGATTGAGTCGCAAGATCTTGCCGTACTGTCGAGTATCCAGGTCGGTGCGTTCACCACCCATGCGTTGACGGTGCTCACAACCGCCCAGTTTGCAGCACTCAGTGTGTCGGCCTTAAATGGTCTTGCCACGGCCTCTCTACGTGCACTTAATACCAACCAGGTTCAAGCTTTAACGACGGCAACCATCAAAGGGATCAGTGCGGATCAGTTCGGTGCGCTTACAACGACACAGCTGCGGGCGATTGATGCGGCAGATCTTTCGGTTATCAGCAGTAATCAGCTTGCGGGCATTACAAGTAGTCAAGCCAGTTCGCTTACGACTGCGCAGGTGGCGGCGCTTTCAAGTATTAACCTTCGTGGCTTTGAGACAGCAAGTGTAGGCGTACTAACGACGGCACAGGTTGCAGCACTCACAACGGCCAATGTCCGAGGGCTGTCATCAACCCAGTTGCAAGCGCTTAGTACTTCACAAGTTCAAGCGATCGAAACGGCTGACATCGAAGCACTGCTTAGTGCCCAGCTTGGGGGCTTTACAACGCGCCAGATTGCTGCGTTCACCACGGCACAACTCAGAGCACTTTCGGTCAATAACGTCAAGGGACTTACGACCGCGCAAGTCGGTGCCTTAAGCTCGGTACAACTTGCTGCGATTGACAGTCAAGACATCGTTGCCTTGGGTGTAGCAAAACTTGGCGGTATCAGCTCAGCGACCCTCTTAAGTACGGCGCAACTTGCAGCCTTTGCAAGCACCAATATCGCCGGTCTTACCACCACCGTGGTGTCTCAGTTAACAACCGCCCAAATTCAGGCACTTAGCACGGCGAATATCCGCGGGTTAGTCAGTTCGCAACTTGCGGCCCTTTCAACGGCTCAGGTTCAGGCGATTGACACCCAAGATTTAGCGTCCATGAGCAGTGTGCAGTTAGGCCAGCTCGCTACAAGTCAAGTTGCCGTTCTGACAACTGCGCAAATTAATGCAGTCCCAAGCCAGAACATCCGCGGCTTTACCACCACAGCGATTACCGTGCTCAGCACGGCGCAGTTGCAGGCGCTTAACACCGCCAACATCAAGGGCTTGAGTCTTGAGCAGTTTGCGGCCATCACCTCCAATCAAGTCACGGCACTTGAGACCGTTGATCTTGCAGGGCTCGTGGTTGCTCAAGTGGGTGCGTTTAATCTTCAGGCATCGGCTGCAATGACCACTGCACAGATCGCAGCCTTGAATGCTTCGGCGATTTCAGCGGCAAGGCTTGCGGTGCTTACCACTTCCCAGTTGCAAGCCCTTAACTCGGCGGACATTAGCGCGCTTACTGCCACGCAGGTTGCAGGCATCACAACGACAGGTGTGCAGGCACTTAGCAGCGTGCAAATTGCAGCGCTTCGCAGCAATGCCATCTCAGGTCTTTCAACCTCTGCGGTTAGCCTGCTGTCTGCAGATCAGATCGTTGCGCTCACCACGAGCAATGTGAAGGGGCTCACGGCAGGCCAGTTCGCGGCACTGAATACCACCCAGATTCAGGCGTTCCAGACGAGCGATCTGCGCGCGCTCACGAGCAGGCAGCTTGCCGGACTCTCGGCCGGTACGGCAGCAGGCCTTACGACCACCCAACTTGGGTTCCTTGATAGTGCAGCCTTTAGAGGGCTCACG
>JBIKUM010000542.1:0-3189 GCA_044347585.1 Terrimicrobiaceae bacterium | reverse complement strand
GGGTAAGCTACTGGATTATAACCAGCTGCTCCAATTGCTATAATCATTCTAAACGAAGCACCATTAAACATTACACCGTCGCCAACAGTATAAGTTGTGCCGTTATTATAATCACCAGTCCAATTAACATCAGTAATTAAATCTAAGGCTGTTTGAGTAGCTGTTGAGATTGGCTTATTAGCATCGCTTGTGTTGTCTACGTTTCCAAGTCCAATATCAGACTTGTCCAGAACTACCGCACCAACTTCTGTGTTGACCGAAGTAACTTCAGAAGGGGAAATTAAAAGATAAGCTCCAGAACTCCACTTATAGATTTTCTTAGTATCTAAAGCTAAATAAACAAGGCTGGAATTTCCAATTGGGGGAAAAGCTGCGAGATTGGCAAATTCAACAATGCCTCCTCCGCCTCCACCAGATGTAGAAATATATCCGAGTCTAATTGCGGTATTAGCCATAATTAGTGCCTTTGCTTAGCAGCGTAAAAGATTCTTGTAACGTCTAATGCACCAGAAGTAACACTTATTTTAACTCTGGCAAACAAAGCTCCAGAACCAGCAATGTCCCAAATGTGGGAGCCTGACGAATCTGTTATTGATTGAGCAGAATCTGTTATGTCAGCAAAGTTAATGTTGTCTGAGGAAATTTGTAAGATAAGACTCATGGAGGGAGAAACACCATTATCATAGTTGACTTGAATGGAAAACTCATCTTCTCTATCATCTAAAGAAAAAGATGGAGAAACCCACAAAGCATTAACTGTTTCTGGTCCATCCAATATCTCTTTGAGGCGAATTGCATCTAAAATCATTTTTCTTCCTCTTTTTTATCACTTGTAAGTTTTCTTCCAAAATAAAGTCCGGCACAGGCGTAGAAAAACTGCAAAGCATTTTCAATGTCAACGCCATCAACAAGCTTGGCTACTTTGTTTAATAGCCCAAAAATTACCAGTCCAGAAGAAACAACAAGAAGAGTGAATGACGCAGAAGGAGCTTGTGTTACAGGATCACGAAACACCACAATTGGTATGCCTTTTTTCGTACACCAATCAACCAGCTTTCTTTGCAATTCCTTTATCTTTTCCACTATCTTTTACCCTTCTTCCAGTCTTCAAAGGAATAAACCTTTGCGTAAAGAACTGTAGAATTATCATAAAGCTTTGGAATAACTCTTAAATAACCCCGGTAAGCTCTATAATCTTTCTTCTCTTCTGTAGTAAGCGCACAATCAGCAAGTTGAGTCCAGTCAGTCATTGCTAAAAGCTGTGTTCTTTTTCTTCTTAAAATCTTCCAAACATCTTCTACGGTGTTAGAAGTAACTTCTTCAATTTTAAGCTCAACGCCTTCTGTTAGTTTAAAAAAGCGAATGATGTTTCCTTCAACAAGCTCGCTTCTTTCATCAACAACAAAGCGTCTATTTTCTGGCGTAACATCTTTTTCTTCAACCCACTTGGAAACGCCGTTCCAGTGTCCAAAAGCTAAGTGATAGTCTCGATAAAGCTGGGCAAGTTCTGAAGTTTCAAACTCATGGACATGCTCAATTTCACCTTGACGAACAATTAGCTTGTGCATTACTTAATAATGCGCTCACGCGCTGCTTGTCTTTCTGCTTTAAACTCTAGAGAAAGTTCTTCTCCACGTTCTGCTGCTCTAATTACCATCCAGTCTGTTGAGTCAAGGAAGGCTTGTGCTTCTGCGTTAATTTGTTTTTGTTCAAGCTCATCCGAGATGTCTTCGATTTCTACAACATAACCCGGAATGTGAATTTCCTGCATTTCGTGTTGAGCTGGGCTAATTTCCACATCTTGAAACTGGGGAGGATCAAATGACTCGCCATTTTCATCAAGCACTTCTTGAGATTCAATAACTGCTGGAGAAATCTCAACTTCTTGTTGAATTGTTTGAGCTTTTTGTCCAAATGTTCCCATGCCTTCGTGAGAGGTAAGCCAAGCTTGTGCTTCTTCCATTGTTGGAAAAGAGGCTTGGTTGGTGATTTGGTCTTGCTTTTTAATTGATACTTGTATCATATTAATTCCTTATACTGAAATTTTAGAAATGGAGAAATATGTAGCTCCCGTAGTCGCCCATAAAGAGGTTGCCGAAGACCTATTATTGAAAACCCTCATATCGAGAGTATCCCCTTTTGCAAGGAATAATATATCAGCCCCTCCTCCGCCTTTTAGGTGTTGAGAAGTTGATTGAGTTTGCTCAACATGAATAAACGAATAACCTACTCCATTTTTATTTAAGTCAACTCGTATCTGATTTCCAACCGCATAAACTCCAGTAGCATCGAACATTGCTCGGGCATCTACTTGATAATAACCAGACTCTGGGGCTGTAAATACTCCTGTTGCAGCATTAAGTGCATTATGAGTATCTATCGTCTTAACTGCATCGTATGTAACGACCGTTAGTGTGTTTGATGGAATACTCTGCCCACTTGTACTTACGCCTCTCGCAGCAATTCTATTCAAGCCAATGCCTGTTAAAGCTGGATTTTTGCTTGCGTTGATTGTGAAGTACGCAGAGCTTCTACTGAGGTTGTTCACAACATCTAGTGTTGTATACCTTGTTGTGACGCTTGAATTTTGTATATATCCCGCATCTAGCTGTAGTATCCCTGTCTTTTCATCGTAGAATTTGTACACACCATACTCGGTTGTTGTACCTATTGGGAAGATATCGTAAGATTGAGGTATAGTTTTGGCTGATCCAAAATACCCGTCAACAGCAACTCCCTTTAATCCTTTACCTACTTGTATCGCTATTAAATTTGGTTGAGCTGCTCCACTTGCGGTGGCGTAACTAATCCTAGAGTAGATTTGTATGCCATTAGCATTCATATCAGCGTCAGTTTGCGTTGGGCGAGTACTTGTCTGAGTTCTTGTGTTTGTATTCGCAGCATACGTAAACGTAATGTATGTACCTACTGGAGCATTAGCCAAAGTAGAAAGCGTGTACAAGCCAGAGCCTGCGTAAGTAAGCGGAGCTGTGTCTGTAGAGAATGTCTCTGGAGCTGTGAGAATTTGATCGGAGAGTGCTGTTGCTGTTAAAGACGCAGTATAACTTGTAGTAGTAGCGTCTGCTCTTTGAACCCTAATTATATCACCAACTTCAGCTTGAAAACTTGCGCTAACTTCTCCTGTAAATCCATTAGCTATGCCCGAAATTGCAATAGCGGTTGTGCTTG
>JBIKUM010000331.1:0-3192 GCA_044347585.1 Terrimicrobiaceae bacterium | reverse complement strand
TTCCCGGCATCCCTCGCGCGGCGCCAGTAATCCTCGGCCCAGTCGCCGAGTGGTGCAGGCTCCACACCGTGAAGGTCGATGCCGTCCAGACTCGGCCAAGAGAGCGCGTCCTCGAGCATGGGAGCCATCTTTTCGGTGTAGCCATCATGGTGAATGCCAAAAAAGATTCTGACTTCGAGACCAGCAGGCACAGCACTCCGAATGGCCTCGCAAACCTCGCGTCCATCGAGGTTCATGAAGTCGATGCACCCCGAGGCGAAGCTGACCTCCATGTAGCGGACATTTCGCGCCAAGCTGTTCTTGAAAACCGCCCGCGCGCAATCGTGGTAGCGTTGCGCGGAGGTGAAGAAATCCCCCGCGTAGCCGAGGAGTTCGGACTCGAAGTGGGAAAAATCGCGAAAGCGGAAGTCCGGCGCCCATGAGGCGGGCGTGGCCTGGTATTTCCCGGGATTGGCATCTTGGAGAAGCGACCATGGGAGGGAGCCTTCGATGTGAAGATGGGTTTCCGTTTTCGGAAGCGAGAAAATGAAATCGCGAAGGGAGCTTTCCATTTTTTAAGAAAGGAGCGAGCGGAGCATGGATTCGAAATCCTCTGCCGCATTTTGACTGGTAGTGGAGGCTCCCGCGATGCGTGCCCGCCTGCATGCGGCGGCGTGGACGACGGGATCGGACGCCCAGTCGAGAAGAATGCCAGCGAGATCCGCAGGTTTCGAGGGATCGATGACCAGTCCAGCATCCTGCTCCGAGATCAATCGCGCCGCCTCGGAGTCAGCCGGACCTATGAAAAGACAGGGACGCCCGGCCGCAAGGACACCATAGACCTTGCTGGGAACAACGAGACCGCACAGGTTCGGCCGCATGGTGACGAGGTGGGCATCACCCGCCGAGAGGCTCTCGGAAAGCTTGGCCACAGGCTGCGCAGGAAGGAATCGAACATTCGTCAGCCCCCGTTCGGAAACGGAGCGTTGGATTTCGGAGCGTCTCGGTCCATCGCCGATCATGAGAAAAACGATGTGCCGGCCCTGGAGATTCTCGGCGGCATTCAGCACAGAGTCAAAATCATGCGCGAGGCCCATGTTGCCGGAGTAAACGACAACAAAATCCCCTTCCAGATGATGCTCGCGGCGGAAGGGATTGTTTTTGCGGTCGATGGGTGTGACCGGCGGAGCCCAGTTCGGGATATTGAAAATCCGCGCATAGGAGACTCCGCGCTGAACGAGTCGAGATGTCATGCACCGACCGATCGACACAACGGCATCGCAGCGCTTGAGCGCCATGGTGGAAATAGACCGCAGCAGACCGACAAGTGGACTGCCTTTTGGAAGCACACCGATTTCCTCGGCGACCTCGGGATAAAGATCCTGCGCCCAGTGGATGACCTTGTTGCGCTTAAAAAAACCGATCATCGGCCCCAGCACAGCCAGCATGGGCGGATCGGTCATCGTCACCACAAAATCTGTCCTCGGCAGGAGCAGAGCCCTCACAAGAAGCCAGGGAATCATCAGGAAATAACTCGCCGCCCGCAGGATGACACTACGGCGTGAAAGCGCCGCCCCGGCGCGGTGGATAAGCACACCTCCCCGTTTCGCCATTTTTGGCTCGCCTGCCTCTCCCGTGCAGAGAACAGAGACATCCCAACCGCCTCTGGCGAGGGCTTGGGCGATGTCGCGGAGCATTTCGCCGGTGGCGCCGTTGGATGGCGGATAGACTCGATTGATGAAAAGGATGGATGGCATGTCAGGTGCCCTTTGGCGCTTGGGGTTGTTTAACCCATGGAGTGATGCCATGGAAAATCCAATAGGCAGGAATTTTCCACATTTCGATACGGGCCCATTCATCCTCCTGCAGGCGACCAGGAGGCGTGTCCCACCAGCCGATACGAGAGGTGGTGACACCAAATTCGATTCCGGGGATGCGTTGCTGGAAAGTCGCCAAGGCGCGGCGGGCATGGAACGAGGAGGTTACCAGCAACGCACGGCGCACACCGGATGCCTCGAGCAGGGGTTTGGCGAATTGAGCGTTTTCCCATGTGGTTTGGGATTCCTTCTCGATCGTGATGCACTCTTCCGGAACGCCCGCCTGCAAAAGAGCGCGGCGGTTTGTGGGGTGGTCCCCCGTGCCAATGATGAAAACACGCGGAGCCACGCCATTCTGGTAGAGGCGCGCGGCGAGGACCGGCCGAGCCTGGGATTCCCCACCAAGAACAACAATGGCGTCGGGCTTTTCAATCGGCGACTCGATGACCAAAGCCTTCCTCCAAACTTTCGAAAACCAAACGGGATATCCTGAAACCAACGCGACGGTCAGCAGCAGGAGGAGCGTGGCGGCACAGAAAAGCAGATTGCGCTGGAGGGGTTTCATCACAGGCGGGAGGCTGCCTCGCGGAGGGTGTCCTCGTAGTCCCTGACACGATCCGGCAGGTTGAAGGCTCGGGCCTTCTGAAGCGACGCTCGACGCATGCCTTCCAGGCGCTCGCGATCCGCCAGCATCGCCCGCAGGGACTTGGCGAAGTCCTCGGGTGTGAGATCGGAGAACAGTCCGTTAACACCATGCTCGATCACATCGCTCAAGCCTCCAATTCGGCTTCCAGCGATCGCGAGACCATGCTTGAGGGCTTCGATTCCCGCCATGGGGAGTCCTTCGGAAGTAGATGTCATAAGAAGAACATCCGCCAACTCGAGGCGTTTGGAAACCCCCTCCGCCGCAAGCCAGCCTGAAAAAGTGACACGATCTGCAAGACCGCACGAATGAACGAGCTCTTTCATCGAAGCGCCCAGAGGACCCTCGCCGATGACTTCGAAATGCCATGGCAGGTCTTGGATTTGAGCCAGCGCTTGCACCGCAAGCAGGGGATTTTTTTGAACACTCAAGCGCCCCAGCATGAGAATGCGCGGGGGATTTCCGACCCTCACGACCTCCGGAGCTGCAATCATGGGCACCCCGTTTAGAATGACCTTTGAGCGGACACCGCAGTTTTTCGCCGCGAGGTCTCCCACAAACCCACTCACGGCCGTAACTGAGGCCGCCTTTTTCCAAATCGGCTGGATAAATGGCCCGAGCACGCGGAAGAGGGAATCGGTTTGCTCAGGCACACCGCCGGGAACATCTCCCAAATGAGCGGTGAGAACATAAGGAATGCGCGTCAGAAGATGCAGGGCGAAGGCCAGCGCGCCAGTGGGAACGACGAAGTGC
>JBIKUM010000332.1:0-3192 GCA_044347585.1 Terrimicrobiaceae bacterium | reverse complement strand
AATCATTTCCAAAAAAATGTTGCCGAAATTCAGTCGCTGGACTCCTTGAAGGATTGGGTCGAAACCCATGACCTCCGGCGCATCGTTATGGCGGCCCCATCTGTCGGGCCGGTGCGAGATTCTTTGGAGCCATTTCTTCAATGGTGCGGTGAATGTGGCATTGTCGTAACGCGTTTTCGGCGGCGCTGGGATGCGCGGGTTTTCCCTTTGGCCAAGGCAGGCTTTTTTCCGTTTTGGAACTCGGTGCGTCCGCATTTGTCGGAACTCATCCTATGAAAGGCGTAAAAAAACAGAACTTGCCCACAAAAATCTGCGTCGTTTGCGCTCGGCCCTTTACTTGGCGAAAAAAATGGGAGCGGTGCTGGGAGGAAGTGCTCCACTGCAGCGATGCCTGTCGCCGCAAGTGCACACCGGGCCGATGAAACGCCCCGCTGTCAATGTTGTGTGGTTCAAAAAAGACCTCCGCATTGCCGATCACCAACCTCTCGCCGCTGCCGCACGGGAAGGGCAGGTCGTATGTTTATTCATCCACGAACCCGAGTGGTGGGCGACTGCGGAATGCGATGCCTCGCACCGCATCTTCCTTTCGGAATGCCTCGCCGATCTGGACGCTTCCCTTCGGCAACTTGGGGTGAGCTTGCTGCAGCGCTACGGAAATACCACCGAGGTGCTGGATCGCCTCACCGCAGAGGTCGATATAACCAGCCTGTGGTCTCATGAGGAGACCGGTGCCGACTGGACCTATCGTCGTGATCTTGCCGTGCAAGCCTGGTGTCGGGAGAAAGGAATTCCTTGGCGCGAATGCCGTCAAGATGGCGTGGTGAGGCGGTTGAAGGATCGCAATGGATGGGCGGATCGGTGGCAGCGCACGATGCACCGATCACTCTGGGACTCTCCAGAGCACCTGCATGGGCCTGCGCTTGCCGATGACCAACTTCCATCCGAATGCAGGCATGTGGTTTCTACAAAACCTTGGGCCCAGCGCGGGGGGGAGGGTGTCGCCAAGTCCACACTCGACGCATTTCTCTATCAACGCGGAGTGGATTACCGGGCCTCCATGTCGAGCCCACTCGAGGGTTGGTCCAGTTGTTCGCGCATCAGCCCCTACCTGTCGTGGGGATGCCTTTCGATGGCCTCGACGGTTCGCTCGCTGGAGGAGCGGCTCGCCACACTCAGAGAGGCCGCCCTGTATGGTGCGCGCGTGGATCGTCGCTGGAGTGGCTCGCTCCGCAGTTTTGCGTCCCGACTGCGATGGCACTGCCACTTCATGCAGAAACTCGAGGACGAGCCGCGCATCGAATTTGAAAATATGTCGAGGGCCTGCGACGGGTTGAGGGAGGATTTCACCGACACGCCTGAAGCCCATCGACGCCTTGAGGCCTGGAAAAATGGAGTCACTGGCTATCCCATGGTCGATGCCTGCATGCGGTGCGTGCAGGCTACGGGATGGCTCAACTTTCGCATGAGGGCGATGCTCATGAGCTTTGCAAGCCATCACCTCTGGCTTCACTGGCGGCCCACAGCGGTTTTTCTCGGGCGCCATTTTCTGGATTTCGAGCCCGGCATTCATTTCAGCCAAGCCCAGATGCAGAGCGCTACTACCGGTATCAATGCGGTGCGTATCTACTCCCCGGCCAAGCAGGCCCTTGATCAAGACCCGCACGGCCATTTCATCAAATCATGGGTCCCGGAATTGGCAGGCGTGCCCACCTCATGGCTTGCCGAACCACACCGCATGCCGATCGAACAGCAACTTGCCGCTGGATGTCGGATTGGTCTCAACTACCCGCAGCCGATTGTTGACCACGCCACCGCCTACCGCGAAGCGCGACTCAAAATCGCCGTTCTGCGCCGCGAACCCTCTTCGCGTGAGGAGGCGCGCAAAGTGTTCCTGCGCCATGGAAGCCGCAAGCGCCAGTCCGCACGAAAATCCGATGAGAAACAGAACTTGCCCAAGGGACCTCCGGCTCAGGCTACATTTCCTTTCAATTTTACCTAACCAGAGGGGGCAGAAGGGGGAGGGCTTACCTTATTGATATTTTATTGCGTTCAGCGCGCGTTTGAATTTACCCAGCGCGAGAAATGGTGCCGCTTTTTTACGCATTGGGTTTGGCGTAGTTGCCATGGAGTCATTTGCTGATGCCGACGAGGACATCGGCGTTCCCGCGAAGCGGAACCCTGCCCACGCGTTTCTTGCCAGGGGCAAAGTTTTAGTTTCCGAGTGCGTAGATCGGGGAGGGGATGGAGAGGTTGTCGGGGCGGGAGTAGGCCATTTGAGCGACGGTGATATGGCGGGTGCCGAAGGCGGCTTCGCAGTAGCGGAGGTAGTAGCGCCATTTGCGGATGAAAGTCTCGTCGAATCCCAGGGCGCGGACTTCGGGGAGCTTGGATTCGAAGGTTTCGGCCCAGCGTTGGAGGGTGAGGGCGTAGTGGGGGGCCATGTCTTCATATTCGAAAAGGTTCAGGTCGCCGCAGGATGTCATGGCCTTCGTGATGCGGGCGTTGCACATGAGGAGGGAGCCGGGGAAGATGTGCTTTTGGATGAAATCCACGCCGTCGCGCAGGATGGGATATTGGTTGTCGGGGCAGAGAATTGCTTGAAGGCCGAGGAGTCCCTGTGGATGCAGGAGTTCGTCGATTTTGGCGAAGTAGCCGTCCACATAGCGATCGCCGACGGCTTCGAGCATTTCGATGGAGGCGATTTTATCAAAGCGGCCACGGAGGTCGCGGTAGTCGCAGAGCAGGAGCTGGATTCTCTCGCCGAGTCCTGCTTCTTGAATACGGCGCGAGGCTTCGTCGTATTGCTGCCGGGAGATGGTGACGGTGGTGATTTTGCAACCGTAGTTTTTGGCGGCATGCATGCTGAAGCCGCCCCAGCCGCTGCCGATTTCCAGGACGCTGTCGGTGGGAACGAGGTGCAGGCGTTTGCAGAGTTTGTCGTATTTCCGGCTCTGGGCGGTTTCGAGAGGCTCGTCGGCGGCTTCGAAATACGCGCTGGAATAGGTCATGGTGCCATCGAGCCAGAGTTGGAAGAATTCGTTGCTGAGATCGTAGTGCTCGCTGATGTTTTTCCGGCTGATGGTGCGGCTGTTCGGCCGACGCAGGTGGAAGGCGCGGTTGGCGGCATTGAGCAGATTGAAAAAGCCCGTTCCACGGGATTGGCGCGTTTGCAGAGCCTGAGTGTCGTCGGCA
>JBIKUM010000531.1:0-3196 GCA_044347585.1 Terrimicrobiaceae bacterium | reverse complement strand
GGAGTCCAACAAAGCAGTCATCGCCCTTACTATTTTGTCAGTTAATGACCCACCAACAGCAAATGAAGATAGCGTCGCAACACTTGAGGACAAGGGTTTTGCGGGCATTGTCCCTATCTCAGATATCGATGGCGATCAACTGACCCATCGCGTTGTCACAGAACCAACTCATGGCACAGTCGCCTTGGGGCCTAACGGAAGTTACGCCTACACGCCTTCTGCAAACTACAACGGTACCGATAGCTTCTCGTTTATGGTCAGTGATGGAAAGTTGGAGTCCAACATAGCAACCGTCGCGATCACTGTTTCATCCGTCAATGACGCACCCGTCTTTTCGGGGAATACCGCAGCCTACAGAGTACTGGGCGGCCAGGTGATCGAATTCAGTGTTGATTTGACAAAATTTTCAGATATTGACGGCGATGAATTGTCGTTCGACGCGTTTTTGACGGATGGATCAGCGTTGCCCCCCTGGCTGACATTTGATCCAACAACCGGGAGGTTTTTAGGCAAGCCATCCGTGACCGATACTGGCGTGCAAATGGTAGAAGTCCGCGGTAGCGATGGTGCACTCAGCGTAGCTGCAAATGTCTCGCTCAGTGTTGTCGCCCCACCTAGTGTCGCAATGAATGGCGTCGTTCAGGACGGATACATCGCGGGTGCCGATATCTACCTAGATGCGAACAACAATGGTGTAGGTGATCCATGGGAAAAGACGGGCCTAAAGACGGACAGTAAAGGTATGTTCTCTGGAACGGTAAAGGGTGAGGGTAAGCTTATTGCAATTGGTGGTGTGAACATTGACACAGGTATCGTAAATACGCTGGTGCTGACGGCACCTGAAGGCTCGAAGGTCGTCAGTCCGATTACCGCACTTGCTGTCGAAGTTTCAAAGAAGGCAGGCGTTTCTGTAGATACTGCCGCAGAGACGGTGATGAAGTCATTGGGTCTATCAAGCAGTTTAGATATCTATGCCTTTGACCCCCTAGCTGACAAGACCAACCCTGATGCACTTCCGCTTCAAAAGGCCAACGTCCAAATCGCACTGGTCAATACTATTGCCGGAGAAAGCGCACTTTCAAGCATGGCTTCGACTCTGATTGCTGGGGCGCGCGGGGATTCGAAGCTCGACCTCGCGAGCCTCAGCACGTTGCAGAAGATTGCGCCTAGGCTTAGTTCAGAATCGCTTGCTGCACTTGCCAGGGCCAACGGCGAGGTAAGTGCTGCAATCGACATCTCAACTTTGCCTCAAGTTCAATGGGATCTGCTGACTACAGCCAAACGTGCAGGAACAGATGCAGACGATCTCCTTGTGGGCGATTCAGGTAATGACTCGCTAAGTGCAGGCAAGGGCAATGATCAATTAAGGGGTGAAGGTGGTAGCGACAAAATGGATGGGGGCGATGGGATTGATACGGCGATCTTTGAGAGATCACGTGCCAGCTATAAAGCCGAGACAGTTCTTGAAGACGGCATAACGCTCTGGAAAGTGACTGATCTAGAGACAGGGGATGTGGACGAACTGAGAAACATCGAAAAACTTCAGTTTGCCGAATCAATCGTGGTCGGCTACATCAACCCCGTCCAAACCGAAGTGAGTCTGGATCTCACGGGAACGCCGTCAGTGACTTATCGGGTATACAGGGCGGCCTTTGCTCGAGATCCCGACCTTGGAGGTTTAGGCTATTGGCTATCGGAGATGGAGAAGTACTTAGACCCTAGTCTATCGCCGGAACAAAACCCATATTTACTTGCTGTTGCTAAAAGTTTTGTTGAGAGTAATGAGTTTAAGGACAAGTACGGCGACGCTGTGACTAATGATGTATTTGTGCTGAACTTGTATCGCAACGTTCTGGGGCGAGACCCACGTGTGCCGGATCCTGTGACAGGCAAAATCGACCCAGGATACGCATACTGGCTTGATGTTTTAAACAAAAACAATGCGTCGCGATCTGATGTTTTTGTCTACTTTTCCGAGTCCGCTGAAAACAAGGCGGCAGTCGCGCAAGTGATTGCATCCGGCATTGAGTACGTACCTTGGCCGACGCGCGCAAAATTAACTTTCTAGTGAACTGCAGTGGTGGCTTGTTTTGAGATTTAACGATTCTGTTTTGACGACCTTCGGGTTCTTGGTGTGACCTGTAATGCCGCTGATGAGGGTCCTGTGGTGGCTGTTGAAGGTGGTTTTTCTTTGGCGGCGAGAGCTACCTGGTGGATTAAGCGAGCATATCGCGGTCTTGACCGGTAGCCTTGCAAACATTCTGGGGACAGCATTGCTAGACCACGATTCGAGTTTTCGAAAGGCGCCCATGGCTCTGATAACGAGGTCCGTGTATCATCGATTACTGTGATAAAGGCACTGGAAACAGCGCTGGCAAAGATTAGGCCGAGCGACGATACGACTTAAGCCGAGCGACGATGCGACTTAAAACTGCGTTTGTTGAGCTTTTGGGAGTGCCCAAGACCGCGCGATCTCAAAACTCACGCTCTTCAGCGGCTCGGTCAAATGCATGGGATCGATGGGCAAAAGTTTTGCGTCACCTTGTCCCGTTTACGCTGCTCGGTTGTGTCTATCCGTCTTGGTCGCAGGTATTGCTGAATCAGGACGAGAGCGGAGTCGTGACTGTGCCAACACAATTGACCCAATCGCAATTTGTGCGCTTGGTACTACAGGCGAATAAGGCAGTTAGGTCTAAACGTTATGAGCAGGAAATTTCACGTGCTTTGGCCGTTCGTGCAGATGCGGCGTTTCAGCCACAGATCGAGATTTCTACTTTCAATGGTACAAGTCGCGTTCAAAACACTCCCGAAGAAAGCTTACTTCGCCAGGGCCTAGGCCTATACGAGCGCAGAGGTCAGGATCTCACTATCGGTCTAAGTGGGTTGGTGAGGTCTGGAGCTAAAGTGGAATTGAAGGGTACGATAGCCCGGTTTTTGACAAACATTAATGAGACGATCCGCGGTTCGGATACTTTTGATTTTAAAACTTTCTATGGCGCGACGGTGACCCAGCCGCTCGCGCGTGATGCTGGGGTGTACGTTACAGAATCGCGGCTGAGAGTTGCTCGGATAGAGGAGCAGGCATCCATACAAGTGACTTTGGATACTGAGTCTAGTACGGTGACTGACGCCGTATTGTCGTATCTTGATCTGGCCTTGGCTCAGCAGAGACTAGAAAGTTGGAACAATAAAATCG
>JBIKUM010000464.1:0-12229 GCA_044347585.1 Terrimicrobiaceae bacterium | reverse complement strand
GGCGCAGGTCGAGAAACCGGTACTTCAGCCGCAGCTCCTCGGCGCAATCCTCGTCCCCCGCCAGATAAATGGGGGTCTGCTCGGCGGCCGATTCGACGGTGCAGACGTCGGCCACAACCTCGACCGCACCGCTCGGCAAATCCGGGTTGACGGTCGTCGGCTCGCGCCGCGTCACGATTCCCTCCACGATGATCACGCTCTCCAGACGCAGTTTGGTCAGCTCGTCAAAAAACGTCCGGCTGGGGTGAACCACGATCTGCGTCAGCCCGTAATGGTCGCGCAGGTCGATGAACAGAATCCCGCCATGATCGCGCTTCCGGAAGACCCAGCCGGACAGTCTGACGACCTGTCCCGCGTGGGTTTCGCGCAGTTCATTGCAGGTGTGCGTGCGATAGATATGCATAGAGTGCTCCCCTGTAAAAAGTAGGTACTATAGCACGGCTGACGCAAGACGGAAACAGAAAAGACGCTGCCGTCCAGGACAGGGTGTAAGACAAAAAAGTGAGAGCGGGAGGAAAAGAGAAAGAAAGTAGTTTACAAAGGTACCCGCAATTCTAATTATGGCAGCCGCTATCGGGATCCAAATCGGGATCGGGACCGAAATCGACGAGAAAGCAAGGAATTCGACCCCGATAGCGATAGCGATTTCGATTTCGACTGTACAGATGTGCCATAATTAGAATTAGAATTGCTGCAAAGGTACGGCTTGCCCTACTGCGGGGGTTTCACTATAATGGACGCCACCGTTTTATAACTCGTTTCCGACGATATCCGAGCGGACGTCCGCTCGGCTCAGGGTGAGTGTGGAGGTTCAGGCATGTTCAAACGTATCTGTGTGTCGGTGTCGATGGGGCTGGTCGCCGCGACCCTTGTGTTGACGTGCGGGTGTAGGCGGGGAGCCGACTCCACGTCCGGGGCTCACGGACCCGATCAGGCCCTGATCGAGCAGGAACTCCGGCAGGCGATGGAAGCGTCCTACCAGCAGGCCAACGAACTGTTTTCGAACGGTCAGACCAACGAGGCGGTGCTCGTCTTCGACGCCCTGCTCGAAAATCACCGTTATGCGCCGTGGGCCGACCGTATCTTTTTTGAAGCGATCCGCATCCGGCTTTTCGCCGGGCACACCGACCCGGTTCGCGACCGCGTGCTTGCGGCCTGCACCAACGGTCCCGTCGCCTGCGCACGGGTCGGACTCCAGTTGCTGCTTCCCTACCTGACCGATAAAGAAGGCTCGGCTGCGGCCTTTGCTTTCGCATCCTCGGTCGCGTCCCTCCCCCGGGTCGATGCGGAGCTAGTCCGGCAGGCGACCGAGTGGCGTTTCTTCACCGCTCTCGGCCTGCCCGACAGGGAGCAGACAACCGATGCCCTGTCCGTGATTCTCGCCGCCTTTCCCGCCGATGCGGCCGATGCGGCACTGGCCCGCGCGTTCGAACAACTCCTCGCTGCCAGTCGGTGGGAAGATCTCGAAGCCATCCACGCGCAGGCCACAGCGGCGGCGGGCGGACGCGAGAGTCGGAAGCACCTGCTCCTGACCTGCTCGGTCCGGATGGCCGCAGGCCGCGCCCAGTGGGACGCAGCGCGGGACCTGTTCAAAACCGCCGCTGCTGCTCTCCCCGATGCCGCGCTGCAGAACCTGATGTCCCAAATCCTCCCGGCGGCTCGCAGTGTGGGTCGGTTTGACGTCGTGGACGCATGCGCCGAAGAGGTGATCTTCCGACAAGGCGGAAAAACCGCCACCGTCTCCCAAGCCGCCCGCCTCTGGACTGAATCGGCCATGGCGACCAACCGCGCCGCCCTGCCTCAGCGGCTCGCCGCCCTGCTGGACGCCAAAATCCCGCCTCCCGTCGTGAGCCCCCTTCTGACCCGCTTTTTCTACGATCTGATCGACGAGACGGCGGTGCTCAAGCAGCTCCTCCCCATCGCCAACCAGCTCCTCGTCGGCGCTGACGAAGAGACCGTCAAGATGATCAAGTCCATGCGGCTCGACGGCGCCTTCGTCCTAGAGGACTACGATCTCGCCGAATCGTATTTGGAGGCCGGCGTTCCCGGCCGCAACGCGGCCTGGCACACGATGGCGCGGTGCAAGGTCAAGGCGCACCGGGCCCTCAAAAACAACAAGCCGCGCGAAGCCGTCGAGCAGTTCCGCCTGTTCATGGCCTGCCTCGGGGACCTTGCCGAAGCCGAGACCTACGACCCCACGACCGGTATTCAGCATACCCCGGACATGCTTCGCGGGCGCAACGCCCTGCGCATCGCCGAAATCCTAGCCGGCATCCCCGATGCGGATGCCGCTGCTGCCGCCCGTGTCGAAGCAGCCTCCTATTACAAGAAGGCGCTTGAAAGCGTCACCGCCGCCGAGTCCCGCGACATCATCCGCAAGGAAGCCGGCAACCTGCTCGACTAACGACACGGTGCGCGCGACAGAAAACAAAACGCCCCGTCCGCAAAAACCTGTTTTGCAACCGGGGCGTGTTCTTGTTCGGGTCCGCGAAACTCAGGCCAGCGCCGCGCGCGCCTTCTCGATGATCGCCTTGAATCCCTCGATATCGTGGATGGCGATCTCGGCCAGCATCTTGCGGTTCACCGTAATATTGGCCTTGGTCAGACCTTCGATCAGCCGACTGTAGGTGATGCCGTTGGCGCGGGCCGCCGCGTTAACGCGGGCGATCCACAGATGACGGAAGTCCCGCTTGCGCTGCTTGCGGTGGACAGTGGCCAGCCGCTGGGACCGGTCAACCGCCTCGGTCGCCTGACGGAAAAGCTTGCTGCGTGACCCGCGAAAACCCTTCGCGAGGTCTAAGCGACGACGACGGCGCTCGCGCGACGCCGGGGCATTGGTAACTCTGGGCATGGGCTACTCTCCTTTTTCAGCCTTTATAATTCGACAACATGCGTTTGATGCGCGGTTGGTCCGCCTCACTGAGCACACACATGCCACGGAGATTGCGCTTGCGTTTGCGCGATTTGCAGGCGTTCAGGTGGGACTTGCCCCCCTGACTCTGCAACACCTTGCCCGTGGCCGACATTTTAAACCGCTTCGTCGCGGCTTTCTTGGTTTTCATTTTGGGCATGACGTCATACCTCTTTGTCTGCGGCGCGGCGCGCCGGACACGTTTCAGGCAGCCAAACATCAACCGACAGGGCAGTCAGCCTGAAAGCCCTGGACGGAGGTGGCCGCCCGTTCCACTTCACTGGATAGCAAAATGGGCGTTCTTTATACCATAGTGGTCGGCGGCGTTCAATAGAAAAGTTCCTGATTTCCAAATTAAATAATCCCGTGCCAAGTCCGGAATCCGACTCAGTTGCGCCGTTAGTCTTCATTTGAACGTTCAGGGTGTGGGGTTCGACGACCGCGCAGCGGGCGGCGAATACCCACCACCCTGTTGTTCGCCGGCCTGCCTCACAGTGGGTGGCGGCGCATTCGACGGAGCAAGTCGCGGAATGTTCACGTTCGAGAGGGACAGATTGCCACTCGATCCTTCCCACGCCTCGATTGCCCACGTCAGGTCAACTACGTAATCGTTGGGGAGTCCCTTGGATCGCCAATAAGCAAAGACCTTCTTCAGGTCCACGGATGCGGTCCATGAGGGGTTCCTGGCGATGGCCATCCACTGAGTCTGATTGGTCGTTCCCCATGCCATGCTGTTCGTGTAGCAGTCAAATACGGCACCGTTGATGGTGACGCTGCCGATGGAACGATGCCCGCCGTCGCCCGCCTGGGGCTGCGTGCAGGTGGTATGGAAAACGACATAGAACTCGTTGTTCCAACCGTTGTCCTTAGGCCACGGAACATTCGCCTCATGAGTCCATCCGTAGATCGTCCACATATGCCACTGGTACACAGAGGAGACGAGGTTCGTCATGGAAGCGGTTACGGACATGATGCAACCATCCCTGATGTCATCGACGCGAACGCCTAAGCCAGGGTTGGACACCTGCCGCGATCTGCCAATCCGTCCGATCTGGTCGCCTTTCTGCGTACGCCATGCAAAACCGAATGAATCGCCGCTGGCGTTCCAGGTGCGAGTGGCTGAACCCATAAAGTCGTCACTGCGCCAGTTCGAGGTGTAGCGATCGCCGACGACAACGGTTTCCGGTCCGGTCGTTTCGCCTGCGTTGAGTGAAACGCACAGAGTCACCAGGATGAGAGCCGCGATGTGCACGGGCGTGACACGGATGAGGATGTCAAGCCCAGCAATGCGACCTCCGGCAATAACCATCGGCACGAAAGGACTGAGCAGGCTCTTGAGCATTCCCGTCATCACTCGATCTCTCCTTTCTGTCTTGGCGAACGACAGTCTTGAACCGCTCCAGCAAGGCCGCCGGGCGGCCTTACTGGAGTCGCGTTCAAAGACTTGGTTGGGCTTCCAAGTTCAGTCAGTGTCAGTCTAGCACCGGGAACCCTACCCAGCAGCCAATAAGATTATCTCCGTCGCACTCTGCGTATTCCACGCGAATGGACGACCCCTCTCCCCAGGGAGTCGCTGTGCCGAAACTCGCCGCGACCCATGTATACCCATCGATGAGAGGCTGCTTCCTGGCCGCGCGCTCCGCCTCCTCCTTGGTGGCAAAACGCCACTGGATTCTGTCGAAAACACGGACGCCACCGGCTTTCTGGATGGCCTCCTGTACCATTCTGTGATGTTCGATGGGTATGCGTCCGGCGTTTGCCTTCAGCGTGACAAGCCACGGCTTGGCCATGACCCAGACACGGTCTATATCCACGGCGGTCAGGAACCGCGGCGGATTCTTCATGATCTCGTTCGCCAGTTTCCCGACTTGTTCCTCTGAAATTCCCAGCAGGACTCCGACATCCTTATGGGAGTATCCCCGACGGTAGTCTGTTGCGTCTGCGTTCTTCTGTTCTGACATGACTCGCTCCTCGTTTCTGAGCAAGGAGGTCTTGAGATGTGTCCAACTCCGGTATCCGCGTTCACGTGCAATGACGAGTTGTGCCCGGGCAAGATTCCGGACCTCGCCTGATGGCCCTGATGCAGGCCAGTATTGCGTGAATCGCCGAAGTGCCGCCTCGTCGCCGTGCCGCGCGTCTTTCAGGAGGAACTTGGCCTCCATGCGCAGACGGTCAAAGGCATTGCCAGTGGATGGACCCATGATCGAAACCCAGTTGCTCTATTTCCGCCTGCGGTTCGCATAATCAGGCAGCAACTTGGTTTCATCAACCAAATGCGGGTGAATACTCTTTCCGCGAACCCGGAGGCGTCCCGAACGCACGGGGATAAGGTCGCACATCCCTACGGTTTTGTCAACTGGCGCCCGTCATTTTTTCTCTGATGCCCAACGTCAGGCATCTCCGTGCCGGTATTCCGGAACGGAGCATGCCGTTGTTGGGCTTCCATAATACGCCATTCTGCGTTGGATGTAACCAGTTCACTTCGACTGGGCATTTGCCAATGCGCTGGTCTGCGGATTCCAGACGGCGGTCGGGCGTCCGCCAAAGGTGTTGCTCCAGCCTGTAGTGCCTTGCAAGTAGTAGATGTTGACTTTGTAGGACCGCTCAAACACTCTGTCTTCCAAGCGAGGGGCATTGCCTTTGAAGTAGACGCTCGTCAGGCTGGTACAGTGCTCGAACGCCGAAGCCCCGATGTTGGTGACGCTGCTGGGGATCGTCACGCTGGTCAGGTTGGTGCAGCCCCAGAACGCCCCCATGCCGATGCTGATGTAACTGCTGGGGATCGTGACATTGTTCAGACTAGTGCAACGCGAGAACGCCCCAATGCCTATGTTGGTGACGCTGCTAGGGATCGTGTAATTTCCCGCTTTACCCACAGGATAACGGATGAGCGTGGTTTGGTTCTTGTCGAACAACACTCCGGCCTCGCTGCTGTACGCTGGATTGGATGGGTTCACCTCTATCCCTGTCAGGCTGGTGCACCCATCGACCGCATTTTTATCGAAGTTGGTGACATGGATGCCAATTGTCACGCTGGCTAGGCTCGTGCAACACAGGAACGCCGAACCCACGATGCTGGTGACGCTGCCGGGGATCGTAACGTTGGTCAGACTGTGGCAGTTACCGAACACACAAATGCCGATGCTGGTGATGCTGTCGGGGATCGTCACACTTGTCAGGCTGGAGCAGTAAACGAACGCATAATCTCCGATGTCGGTGACACTGCTGGGAATCGTGGCACTGGTCAGGCTGGAGCAGCTCCCGAACGCACCACGCCCTATGCTGGTAACACTGCTGGCGATCGGCACGCTGGTCAGGCTGTGGCAGGAAGAGAACGCCCCCTCCCGGATGCTGGTAACGCTGTTGGGGATCGTGACATTGGTTAGGCTACGGCAGTCGTAAAACGCCCAACCGCCGATGTTGGTGACGCTGCTAGGGATCGTGTAACTTCCCGCTTTACCCATAGGATACCGGATGAGCGTGGTCTGGTTCTTGTCGAACAATACTCCGCCCACGCTACTGTAGGCTGGATTTGATAGGTTCACCTCTATCCCGGTCAGGCTGGGGCACCCCCAGAACGCATAATGCCTGCCGATATTGGTGACGCTGCTGGGAATAGTTACATTGGTAAGGCTGCGGCAGTTTTGGAACGCATAATCGCCGATGCTGGTAACGCTGTTAGGGATCGAGACATTGGACAGGCTGGTGCAGGAATCGAACGCCCCATCGCCGATACTGGAGACATTGGTGCCGATTAAGATATTGGTTAGGCTTGTGCAGTTGCAGAACGCCCAGTTCCCGATGTTGGTGACGCCGTTGGGGATTGTCACGCAGGGCATGCGGTTGCAGTTTCTGAACGCATAACTGCCGATGCTGGTGACACTGCTAGGTATTGTTATGCTGGTCAGGCGAGTGCAGCTCTCGAACGCCTTCTCGCCGATGTTGGTGACGCTGTTGGGGATCGCATAACTATTTTCTGTTTTGCCCCTAGGATACTGGATGAGCGTAATCAGGCTCCTGTCGAACAACACACCGCCTACGCTGCTGTAGACTGGATTGGAGGCGTTTACCCCTATCCCTGTCAGGCAGGTGCAGTTCTCGAACGCACAGTCCTCGATGTTGGTGACGCTGCCGGGGATCGTGACATTGGTCAGGCTGCTGCAGTAATTAAACGCCCAACGCGCGATGTTGGTGACGCTGTTGGGAATCGTGACATTGGTCAGGCTGGTGCAATTCGCAAACGCAGAGATCCCGATGTTCTTAACTGGCAACCCATTGGTCGAACTTGGGATGGTCACCGCCCCGTCAGAACCCGTATACCCCGCAATGCTGATCTGTCCATCATTGGTCGAAAGGATGAACTGGGCATGCACCCCGGTCGGGACAGTCAGAGCCGCCACGGATGCCCAGAGGAGTGCCTGTCGTGCGAGCATCTTTGGAATTATCCATTTCATGTTCATTTTTTGATACCCAACGCCCCGGCTGACGCTGCTGGAAGCCCGCCCGCATCGGCGGCTTTCAGTTAGCGTCCAGCGGGCTTGTTGGGGCCATGTTTGTTGGGTTGATATTGATGATTCTGCTCACGTTGCTCGTGATTGAAACGATTTCCGTCGGGAAGAGTCCGGGGAACATCCCGCGTGCGTTATTCGTCCGAGGCGCATAGACCGCATAGTTACCTGCGGGAAGGTTCTTGAACGTAAATATGCCGTCGGAATCCAGGATTGTGACCGCTCGAAAATCGAAGTCCGCTGGAGCATCTGGCCTGAACCGAATCCAATCTGAACCTGTGCCGGAGACCGATGGGTGGATTCTCTCCAGTGTCACGCGTGCGGGTCGTGGCATGGCAGCGGGTTGAGCGTAACCAACAATGCCCGTGAGTTGGCTGTCAGTGGCTATGGACCAGCTCAGGTCCGAGGTCTGCGTTGGATCGACCGTTCGATACACGTGTATCCACGCGTTCGACATTGAGAGACGCCAAGAGAGAGAGCCAGTCAGATCGGGTAGAGACTCAAACGTGAATCGGCCAGTTGAATCAGTGACCATAGTCAGTGCTCTATGGGTGCTGGCACCTGGCGCCCAAGAATAGCTGTATGATACACGAGTCTGTGTGAGCGGGCGTCCATTGACGTGGATCTGTCCGTGGACTGCGTAGTCTCCGGTTGGTTCAGGAGGCACGGGCCTCCGTTCGGGTTCCTCCTTAGCGCAACCAGGGAACACCAGAACAAACAATAGAATGGATCGCTTCATATACTTGCCCCAACGCTACTTCTGAGGCGTTCCTCGACCCGCGCCCGCGCGGGTTGAGGCATCGCCTCCGGAAGGTGGTTGGGCTGAATCCTTTTTGACTTTGAAGAAATTCCCGTCACCTATCTCGATATATCCATCAGCATGCAGTTTTACAGAATTTGTTGTTGCGTATGTCTTCCCTTCAAAACCATGAGAGTTGATGTAAGAGGCTACACCCTTCTCGTCAAAGTCCTTGACTATCTTGAGTTCGTTCCATTTTCCTGCCCCCCATCCGATGCTCTTGTCTGCCCGAATGATCAGTCGAACGGACTTCAAAATGTTCGGGTGATCGCCAAGCCCCTTGGATCGTTCCAGATCAAGGTTGTACTCGCCTACGAAATTGGTTATTGAGTCGCCAAACACCGGCGAAGACAGGACCAGAACCAACAAAGCAATCATAGTCTTCATTCGTATCTCCTTTGCCCAACGTCAGCGCTGTGGATCGGCGAGCTTGCGAGCCGTATCCACCAGCGCTTGGTTCGCCACCTCATTGTCGATTTGAGCAACGGCCAGTCGTTCTCGTTCTTCCGTGATCAGCCTGCTCACATTCCCATCTTCAGGCATCGGCCATATACGGTCTGGATCGGGGTCCATCTCAAACTGAACGGCTGCAATCTCCTTGAACCCCATGATCCAAGCCTTCGCTATCCTGTGCATTCCATCCATCAGTTCGCCGCGTGAGGACAGTATGACCGGATAGTTCAGATCGGTGTCGTAAATACGTTTGGCATGTTTGGCGATATTCCTAACGGTTGCCTGCATCGGATGAAGCCAGCATGGTTTGTCGAAGTTCGCAAAACTGTCCAGGGGGACCTGCTTTGCGGGGAGACCCACTGAGCGCTCCCACAGACTCTTGACATCCCACACCATGACATTCCCCTCGGTGTGTGCGACATAGGCACCCCTTGCGAACAGGCCAACTTGTGATCTATCAGCTTCCATATGGTCATTTCCCGAATGGCGAACCGTTGGCGTTCAGTTTCGGCGCGGAACGCGACGTAAACTGCGACGGCCTGGTTGGCAGTCCTACTAAATGCTAACACCACGAGCCCTCAGAATAGCCCTGCGAGCGGCCCTTAGCGCCTGCTCGTCGAACAAACCGAGATTTGCGCCGATTATGGGGATGACCGCAATGCCCATGGCAAGCAATAGACCAACGACAACGCCTGTGCAAACATCTTTGCAAATCGCAAGAATGAAGCCCGCCACGATGCCATTGGGCACTGCAAACGTGAGATATCCAGGGCCGCTTCGCGACCAGACTGGCAGACGAGCTCTGACCAGTGCTGCATCTTCTGGCTTCATCAGTTGCGTGAGGTCATTGATCCATGGCCCACACACAAGCCCGCCCTTTGGGATAGACACATCTATATCATCCGTATTCATGCTTTGACCTGCCAACGTTGCCAGCCACCCTGCGAGCGGAACGCGAGCTAGGGTGCGCTGGCGTGTTGGGCAGTCATTCCAGGAGTGTTCATTTCGCTTGTCCTTCGTCCAAGACGGTTCCGGTCCATGAAATGGTTCGAAAGATGCAAAAGCCCCCTCGAACGGCAGGACTGTTTACTGGGTACACAAACTTCCACGCAAGAACGGGTTTGCCTTTAGCAACAAAGACCGGGGTCGCCGAAGGTGATCCGAGCATCAGGTCTTGCTCATAAGCTTTCGCCAAAGACTCGGCCTTCCTTGCAGCAACTACATACGACATTCCGATGCCGATTGTGACGGCGAGAAGGATGCTCCCAAATATCACAACAGTTTTTTTCATGATACATGCCCAACGTCGTGCAGCAGGGGCGCGAGCTTGCGAGCGTACCCTGCCTGCGCTTGTTCGATGCTCCTCTACATAATACCTTTGCTATGCCACCCCGTTACCTTGCCATCGCCGTCGATGAGCAGTGTCCACGAGTAGAACTGTTTTCTCTCGGCATCGCACTTGACGAACAGCCAAAATTGAGTTCCGTCTTCAGCTTGGTGCGTGCTCAACGGCTCTCCCAAGACTTCCTTGGCAAACTTGGCCAAGCAACCTGGCTTGATCCATCTGTCCTTGAGGATAAGAAAGTCGGCGATATTCCTATCATTCTGCCATCGTTTCGATAGCTCCCTTATACTTTCCGGTTGCCTTACTGATTTTTCAATCTCTGCAGAACCTTTTTGGGTGGCCGGAGTTTGCGAACACCCGGTGGTGAGGCCAATCGCGATAAGCACAAGGACCATTATTAAAAATGCATTCATTCGTAAATCCGTTCTTCACATCGAACGTCAGCGGTCAGGTTCGGCGAGCTTGCGAGCCGTAACCTGCGCCGCTTGGTTCGCCTTTGCGTCTTTGATGATTGCCGCACGTTCAACCGTCACGGGGCGACCGTCGTTCGAGTATGTGACGTACCACCGTGCGTCATAGGTGTCATGAATCTCTTCGTGCGTCTCATTAGGCAACCAGACGGCGTTGATTGGATACGGCGGGCCAAGCGCTTTCGCAATCTCCACGTGATTTGTGCCGACCGTATGCAACGCCACAGTCTGCCGATGCGCGTAGATTGCCCCGTAGACCGTGCCATTGGTCCCGGCGACCGCGTGGCGGGCGGCGATCTCAGCACGGGTGTGAACATTGGTGTCGGCATCAGCGCTCGCGGCGAGCAAAACCGCCGTGAGCAGGGAGGACATCATCTTCATATCGGTTCTCCGGGCGAACGTTCACCTTCACTTTCGGCGCGGAACGCGACGTAAAGTGCGAGGTGGTGTTGGCAGTCCTCATTTCTTGAGATTCAGCCGCCTCATGACAAGCACAACAGATTCCTTCGCCCATCCTTCCTTCGCAACAAAGACCGTTCCTACTTCCACCTGTCCCTCAGATTGTCTTGGTTGCACCTTCACCTGGGGCCAGGACAGGTCGATGGAGTATTCAATCATCTTCCCGTCGTCTGTTGCCTTGAGGCGAAACTGCACTGCGCGTGCATGAAGCCAAAGATCGCAGGTGCCATTGAAGCGGCCATGGCAGTCCGCCAGTTCATCCAGCACTGACTCTTCAACCTTCGCAAGTCCACCGGCCTGGTTCACGGCATTTGTCAGGTTCGACCTTTCGACCAGCCAATACCCCACGGCCGGACTGTCGGCCATCGCCCACCCGCACAGCAGCATGGCAATGAGCATGGTTACTGTCATTCTTTTCATCATCTTTTCCTGCCAACGTCAAAAATGAGGGTTTGCCGCGCTATACGGCAATACCATCAATTCTCTTGTTGGCCCTCTCTAGTTTCAATTGGGACCTCGACAGAACCCCAGAAATGCTTTCCGTTACTGCGGAGATAGCCAGCAATAGGAATGGTTATGGTTACCTTGGTTTCGGTTGGTACGTCGACATCCGGTGGACCAAAGTTTACTTTGCCACGGATGAATGCGACAGCGCAACCGCATGTGGCAAGAGAGCCGTCTTTCATTCGCGTCGAGCCATGCAGCCGCTTCAGCATGTGTGTGTTGTCAGGAAATACAGTGATGCTTCCTCCTCCGCCAGTATAGTATATTTCGTCGGGATCAGTACTTTCTATGGTATACCCGAGATCATCAAAACCCGTGACTTCAAGAAACACTTCTTCCTCAAGAAGGTTGGCAACAGTGATTTGAACCAGCCCAGCATTTGTGCCGGATGTATACACTGGCGAACGTACACTAACGCCGATTCCGTTAGTCTGGGCGGTGCCGGCAAGAAACACAGGGACGTCAGCAGACTCGGGTACCTCGGCAACAGGTAGCGAGGAGCAGCCAGAGAGTGCAATAGCGAGAAGTAGATTACTGCAAAGTATCCAGTCGTGTTTCATATTCTTCAACGTTAAATAGGCGTCCAGACGCAATACACCGGTCCGAAGGGTGAAACGACGTACGATGCCTACGGGGCAAAGCGTAACCTGACGCCCCATAAAAAGTCAAGCTCCCGATGAAAAGATTCACAACTTTTATAAAACCAATGACTTACGATGTCTCCGCCCCGTTGGACCGCGAACTGCGCCAGAAAAGCGCTATTCGCCGTTTTGACGTTAT